>PXCK01000095.1 GCA_003566635.1 Balneolia bacterium
AAAGACACATTAGTCACATTTTGATTCTCATTATTGAACGGTCCTAATTCAATTTGCAGGCGGCCATCATCCAGAACAGTCATTGGTGTTTGCACAGCAGGGCCATTTCCTTCAAAAAGAAACGTACCGGCTGGCCAATAATCTTCAATAGGCTGATTCCAGTTGTTAACACCCCAATGTAAATTGCCGCCCGTATGCGCGTTATTGATAGTCAGCGTGATAATATCATCTTTTGTGGGCTGTTCAGGGTTCCAGGAAACCGGTCCATCGGGACCGCCACCGTTATCTCCACTTGTTTCTCCCACCCAAACATGCTGAATAATAGATTTGGAAGTATTCCCGTGCGTATCGGCAGCTTCCACATAGTAATCTACCATAACATTATTGAGTCCGGCAATCGTGGCTCTGAATTCCTCTGCCTTATGTGTCGGCACCGGATTTGTGATAGGTGGAATGAACGTGCCCTCCATTTCTATGCTTTCCCATTCCCCCACGCCGGCTCCGCCACTATATGTTACGTTGGCATTAGTAATTTCAGGAGAATCAGAAACCCTGTATCGAACCCTTACAAAATCGAGTCCGCTCATATCATAAACGTATGTCCAAATATCAAAATCAGATGGCTCGACCGTGTTCCCCCACTCAATGCCACCTGGATTGTACGGTGTACGTTGAGGTAAAAAGATTGCCGGACCTGTTTGGTCTGTTCCGCTTTCAGCAATCGGCAATGCTTTCTCAACAGCCTGATTTGCCGCTCTGGCAGGATGAGAATCCCACATCTCGGTTCCATCCCAATACCAATAATCGGAGGCTTGCCCGTTGAGGTAAAATTCCCAAGCATGCTCAGTATCGGTATGGTTGGGATTCACCTGATTGGCGGTTTCTACAATATTTTTTGCGGCTGTCATAACACCCCAGCTGTTTCTATCAGGGCTATACGGGCCTTCCGCGCCTTCATAAGGACCCGGATCGCCAAGCCACTTTTTAAACTCCGGGTCACCCGCATCGGCACCAAGCCAACTTCCATCCTGTACATGTATAACGTCGTTAGGGTTTGGTGGATATTTATCCAGGTAGTCTTGTATGGTAGTTACTCTGAAACGATCAGGATGTTGTTGCAGCCAGTTTACCATGGCCGAAAAATTGGAATTGTAATAGCTTTCGGTACCGCCTCCATGATTGTCGCCATCGTGGTGCAGCAGCAATAGAATGGGTTGATCAGGATCGGTGTTGTAAGATTCAAACTGACTCATTACATGATCATACTGCAGAGCTCCAAAACCACCACGGCCATCTTCCTCCCCAAGATATCGGGATGCGGGAACGGCAATCATTTTACTGATCTCACCGGTTTCGGGGTCGGTAAATGAAACATATCTGGGTTGATGCGCCCATTGCATGGATACAGGTGTTGGCGCCCATAGTCCGTTAAGCTGATTCCAGTCACCAGGGTTGGGGTTACGAATATCTGCTTTGTTTGGCCGCTTAACCCCAGATTGATCTCCCAATGGAGCACCTGCACTTGCTCTTTCAAAATGCAGGTTATCTACAATAACCCACTCAAACCCTTCATCCACAAGAGCAGGAATCATGCGAGTCGAGAAAGCTGTCTCAGGTGGGAAAATTCCCTTAGAGTATTCCCCATCAAAAAATTCACCCATTATTTCTCTGTGCCATTGTACTTGCCTGCGGATGTCAGAATAATCGATTAACGCCATTAAAGGGTGATGATACCCAAAACCGGTCATAGCAAGCCTTGGGTTCCCAAGTTCTGTTTGAAGATTGATGCCCTGATTCCAGGGTTGAGTCCAGTTGCTAAACCCCCACCCGGCCTGACGTGCTGCCTCGAGATTTTCAATCAAAGAGCCCGAAAAGCTAACTTGTGCGCCAAAATTTGCCATATTAGCATTATGACCCATTTGAACGGCATTAAACGGCCACCATGTATATGGCCCGGTTCTCGAAGTATGCACTTCCTGAAGTGAGAAACTGTACGCGCCTCTTGCTTCTGTTTGTACCACAGATTCATACGGCCAGTAAATGGGCTGATGCATGTGCCAGTGAAAGGCAATGTAAATTGGTGGGTTTTCTTGTGTTTCCTGTGAATAAACAGGATTTGATATCATACATCCTGTAATAAAAAGGATGGCAAAAAACAGTCTTGTAATCATAATTATTTAGTCCATTGATAAATGTAAGCGCTTTCATTGTAAAATACGACTTTTGTATTAGATTTCAAAGATGGAGGTGGATTGAGATTGAGGTTGAGGTTGAGGAAGTTTAAGGCTGAAAGCTCAAAGTCTAAAGCTGTCATTTCGAGGGTACAGCAGCGCTAAAGTTAAAGCGCATGCTAAAAGGTGTGTTAACAGGCTATCCCAAAGTTTACCCGAGAAATCTCCCAAGCCCAAAAATGGCACGATTGATGCAAAAGTGACCTTGGGAGATTTCTCCCGCATGCATTGTGTTCGCGAGAGTTGTGGCAGCAAATTAGCAAATTGCCATTGGTGGAAGTGTGCGCTCGAAATGACATTCTGTAGTTTGTGTGCTGCCCTAAAAGACAACCCTCTGGCTCCGCTTTCGGGTAGTACGCGCATTTAGTATGCTAAACAAAAATCAAAACTAACGGTCAAGCTATCTTAGAGACTTACAAATTTTCAATCGCCAATCTTCAATATTCAATCCAAAAACCTGCTTTCCATAATGGCTACAACCTTATCATCGGATTTCCTGATTAGCGTATGCCTAAATCGGCCTGGTGCAGATTGCTCTGCGGCGGAGGGGATTTCATCTTCGTAAAGACATTCTGATTTGAAAATGATATCCAGTGAAGTCAATGATTTTGATTCGTAGATTGAGTCTGGCACAGCTTCGAGTGCCCATTCGATGTAGCGTACGTTGTTGACATGACGGTTTAAATCAAGGTCGTGTTTTCTAACGCGAAATTCTTTCGTTATCTCCGGGGATTTGGCCGGCAGTAGCTTATTGACGGGCATCTCAACCCAGCGAGTGCCAAATCGATTGCCAAGCTCTTTAACATCATCGGTTATGAACACGGGCCTGCGGGTTTTCAAATCGAGAACAACCCAGTTGCTTGTTGCAAGAGCCAGAGTATTATCGTTTTCATCAAAAACTTTATAATCACGGAAAGCAAGAATCCTGTCCGCTCCGGATGGCCGTGTTTTTATGGTAAATTTTTCGTCAATAACCGGCAATCTGTTTATTTCCAGATAAAAACGTTGCAATACCCAAGTCTGACCGGCTTCATGCAAAGCGCGTATAGACCACCCGAGTTCATCCGCGTGGATTCCGGCACAGTGTTGCAGCAAATGAATTAACGCGGAGGGAGTAAGTTTTCCCGTA
>PXCK01000222.1 GCA_003566635.1 Balneolia bacterium
CGTTTGGCATATAGATATTCAAAAAAACTTGGACATCCCTTTAAAATTGGTCCAAAAATTCCAGACCATTTTTACTTTGCAAGGGTACTCGACCCTTTTTCAAAGCCTTCTTAAAGTGAAAAAGACATTTGAATAATTAATGTATAAATGAGAGAGCGAAAAAGAAATCGAAAGCCGGGATTTGATTACAGCTCTTCCAATATATACTTTGTTACTACTTGTACAAAAGATAAGGAATGCTTTTTCGGTTCTATAACTGATGGGAAATTGTTAAAGACAGATGCAGGAGATGTAGTTGAAAAACAATGGTATTGGCTATTTAAAAGGTATTGGTATATAAAGTCGCATGCTTTTGTGTTAATGCCTAATCATATTCATGGAATCCTAGAAATAAATCCGGGTTTATTTACCGGTCTGGTAGGGACAGGTCGCGACCTGTCCCTACCGGAATTAGACTCAAACTAAAAAATTAAATCATTATCGAAGTTAATGGGAGCTTTTAAAACTACATCATCTAAAAAGATTCGGTTATTAGGTATAGAAAACTTTGCGTGGCAAAGGTCATTTCATGACCATATTATTAAGGACGAGCAAGTATATTATCAGATTAAAAACTATATTAAAACAAATCCGCAAAACTGGGCTTCAGACACTTTGTTTTACTGAGACTTTGAGCAAAAACTAAATGCAAATTAAAAGGATATTTCCTTAAAAATGATTGATCTGTTTAGCTCAAACCACGAATTGAACACTCCCTGCTTAGCCAACTATCTTACAGCATCGGATTCACCCGAACGAGCCCCAAAAACAAGTATCAAGATTATGGCTAAAAAAGGGCTCAAAGCAATACCAAGAGAAATATTATCAAATACAGTACCTAACACAACCCCTAAAAACATACTGATACCTATACTTAATGTAACTTTGGTAGCACTATGTTTTCCTTTTTTATTAATCTTGGACATAGTATAGCTGTTAGTTTATAGTTTTATCAAATCCGATCTTAAATTAAGAAATCTCAAGTAAATTTAAACTGCTTATAAATCTCCCAAAATTTACCATTATGCTTCAGGAGAGTTAATGCATTGCAATCAAATGATGATTTGAATTCCTTATTTCTGTATTCATCCCAAGCTTTATTAAACATCTCGGGCGTTAAATCTCTTGTAGCTATTGTACAATGCGGATGAATGGTCGGCTTAATCCACTTCGGCGCTATATCCGGTATTTCTTTCAAATAGGGTATTAGCTTGGTGTATAAGTGGCAGATATCCTTAGAGTTTTCTACGTCGGCGTAAATTACTCTTGGTTCAAAACAATCAAACCCGTTAAGTTTTACTGAAATGGGGTTTTGTTTCGAAGTAAACTTTGAAAGTGCCTTAAAAATGATCTCTTCTTTTCTCTCATCCATTCGGAATGGCATCTGCAAGGTAATATGGGGTGGAGCTTTTAAAGCATGAGAAGAATTAAAGCGGTTCTTAAAATCATGTTTTAAAGCCGTTATTTCATGAGCGGTTTTTTCATCACATAAGAGGGCTATGAAATATAAATTCATCATATAGTAAATTAATTTTCATACATAAAGTTTGAATGCCATAAAATATTTCACATTCCTTATAAACCAGGGATTTAAATGTTTGATATTTTACAATAATAACCTATGTTAACTTACTTTAAAAAGTGCCTGCAGACAATGGTTGATTTACCAAGGCTACTGAACTTAACTTATGTATTAATCTTAACTACTATGAACACTATAAAAACGCTAATCGGCCTGATAATGGCAATATTTTTTATTGCATCATGCGGGTCCTCATTACCTTCAGTTGAAACAACAGCAGAAATGGATTGGGAGTATGAGCTTCGATATTACTCTGATTCAAACTTCTGGCAAAGCCAAGCTTTCATGTCAGATGATGGTGGGTCAATTGCTGTTATTTCACCAAGAGGTTTCGAATCTATTGATGCCAACGGTGGAACAGCAAGAATTTCGGGGGACAGAGCCCGTATTTTTCAGGTATTTGTTGAAACTACACGTGGCGATGAACAATTAAACGTAGAAAAGGTTAACTTTGTCTATGTTCCTCACTTAAATGCTGTGCTGGAGTTTAACTATGGCAGAAGCGACGAAACTGTGAGTCTAATAAGCTTGGAAACCGGCGAAGCTTTATGGGTTAACGAGGAAATCCGCTGGAGTTTAGAGCGTTACCAAACAACAACTCGTGCAATTGCCCGTGGCATTGGAACCCTAAGTGGGGCGGTTGCAGGTGAGGTTGCCTCTGAGGTACTATTTCCCCAGGTTTTCGTACAAGATATTACCTATCTCATTCCGGAAGACAACGCACTTTTGATTAAGACCCTTGACGGTATGGCAAAAATTAACCTGGAATCCGGTGAAACCGAATGGACTACCACCGGGCTGAGAGGTGGCGTTGCTGCTATGATGTATCATGAAGATTCTCATAGTATGATTTTTGTAAACAGCGACGATAACTTTAGTGTTGAAGGCTTGCAGTTTACCAAGCAATTGGCAAGAGTTGATCTGGAGACAGGTGAATTGCTTTGGACTTCAAGCTATAGCGGAGATCTAAGAACGAAAGTTAATGGTATTGGGGACTGGACCGAGGATCGTGAATTAGATATTCGTTTAATGGGAGATTACGTCATTTTAAATTTCTTCAATCTTGAAGTATATAGTGTTGAAACCGGTGAAGAAGTTTGGAGAACTACTACAAGTGGCGACCGTATTATGGATTTAATTGCTCCGGATGCTCAGGTTATGAATTTCTTTGCATTCCCAATTACAGATGGAGAAGTGATTTATCGTGTTAAACACGGTAACGTAGGTTTAACCGGTATTGATGTAGAAATGGAAGCTTTTGAACTTGCAACCGGAGAGCGCCTTTGGGAAACAGGTCGCTTGAGCCGTAACGACAGAATAGTAACAATGACAATTGTTGATGATTTGATTGTTCTAGGCTTTGACGGTACCGGCTCGCGTGAAGGTATGATGGCATTGAATCGACACACAGGCGAAAAAGTTTGGCAATATGAAATCGGAAGAACAGGAATTACCAGCCACTTTATGATGAATGGTGATGATCTGTGGGCTGTAAGAGGAAGCCGAATTTTTATTATGAACCCTATGGATGGAACCGTAAAAAATCAATTTGACATGCCCGATGAGCTTGGTAGTATCCAAGATGTAACACAGATGAATAATAATATGGTTTTATTAGGGAGAGCAGGTGTTGCAATGGTCAATATGAATACCGGTGAAATAGTTAGTAAAGCAACCGCAGCTCGTACAAATAGGATTCATGTTATGGGCAACAGAATGGTTGCCACAGGTTTACCCGGCGACCCATCAGCTAATGTTCACGTAATTAGCTCTGCAGGAGAGGTACTTGGCTCGGTTAGAGGGTCAAGTAGCCGAAGAGCTTTATTTGTTTCTCCTCAGGCCAATGCTATCTATGAACTCAGAGATGGAAAAGTCAGACGCTTTTCGGTGAGATAGCGGAAAAAAGCTAAAGACACATAGAATGACAATAAAAAAAGGCTGTCGGTTAATTACCAACAGCCTTTTTTAGTAGCTAAATCCGAGAATTAGTACTTAACACTACAACCGTATGGACGTGTTGTGTTAACAGCAATTTCTTCACCATTAAAAAGAGAAGTCATAGCAGCAACCACATAGTTGTGCGCACCTTCTAAATCGGCAGGGTTAGCAGTAGGCTTATCATCGATAGCACCATCATAAACTAATGTGCCATCTGGTGTAATGATAAACATTTGTGGAGTTGTACGAGCATTATACATGCGCCCAACATCTCCCGGCTCGTCAATTAATACAGCTGAAGCAGCAGCACCTAATTCAGCACTTGCTTCATTAACTTGGTCAGGGGTCATCCACCCTTGTTCACCTTCGCGGGATGAAATGATGGATAGCCAAACTACACCCTGTTCGGTGTAATATTCTTGCAAACGTTGCATTTCACCGGCATTGTAGAACTTACGAACGAATGGGCATTCGTGGTTTAACCACTCAAGAATAACATAGCTGCCTTCAAAATCAGACAGGGAATGTTCTACTCCATGAGAGTCAACCAGGGTAAAATCAGGTGCTTTTTCACCTACTACTGCCTGTCCATGATCATCGGTAAAAGGACTTCCTGCTATTAAAAAGAATCCTGTGATTAATACCGTTATAAAAGCTGAAATTTTCATAATTATTGGATTTATGTGATGGTTATTAGTTTGTTGTTGCTTGAACTTGATATGCTTTTGTTACTCTGTTTTGAGTAACAACTAAAACCCCGTTAATAACTTCAATTGGATTAGGATTATAGCGGGATGATTGAAATGAAAAAATGAGTCTGTCTGCCAAAACTTCTGCATCTTGATTTGAAGTGCTTTCAAGAATGTTTTCCTCGGATGCGTAAAACATAAATGAATCGACAGATGAAAGAATGTCACCGGAATCAGAAATTTCAAGTGAAACATTTCTGTCTGTTTGCTCAAAGCTTGCTGTCAGACCAGAAGATGATACCGGCAACTTATTGGAAAAAGTTTCAAAAATTGATACGTAAGAAGAAGGTTGATTTTCCTGTGCTACAAAAACTTGAGTCGAAACATCGGCAAAGCCCGGCAGGCAAATCTTTTCACAAACTAAAAACTGTATAGATGCTTCCAACACGTAATTACCAAGTTCTGCATCTTTTGAAACTGTTACGGGAACCATCAGTAATGTCTCATCTTTGTACCCAAAAGTCGTTAAGTATTCTTCTCTAAACGGACTTGGATACGGCCACTTTATATCACCTTTTGAAAATAAATCAGATTCAAGCCAACCGATCATTACAGGTATGCCGGAATCGCCCGGATTTATCCAGTATGTATGCCAACCATCAGCTAATTCAATATGTAAACCTGCCATAAATGTTTGACCGGGCTCAACATGAGTGTAATCGGTAATAAGTCTTAAATCAGCATACTCCGAACCCGGGCTGGGTTGAGCAAAAATGTTGATTGATGATGCCATCAACAGAAGTAAAAATAATAGAAATTGTTTCATAGATAATGATTTGATTCAATATTTGAATCTAAATAAAGTAAAATTAAGAGATTGTTAAAAATAGTTTTGTTCTATTACTTAGTTTTGAACTTGTTTTACAAAGCCGTTAAGTCCTTGTCTTCTCAAACGTTGAAGACGGGCTTCGGCATCTTGTCTTCGAGTAAACTCCCCAACATAAACCCTGTAAACGGCATTTCTGTTCACTAAGGCCTCACGAACCCGAGCATCTTGTATACCCCGGGCAAATTGTTCGGCCTCTCTCCTGCTATTGTAAGATGCAACCTGAACCGTAAAAAGTTCTCTTTCGATTTCTCTTGGGTTAATGGGTCGTTCTGAACGCAGTACTTCCACTCGAACTCGAGCCGTACCCGGGCCTATCATATCAATATCACGGGCTGCACGGTAGGATAAATCAATGATCCGGTTACCGACATAAGGGCCACGGTCGTTAATACGCACAATAACATTCTTGCCATTTTCTAAGTTTAATACCCTTACAACCGTATCGAATGGCAATGTTCGATGAGCAGCTGTTAAAGCATTTTGGTCATAAGTTTCTCCATTGGCAGTTGCTTGTCCATGAAAACCGGGACCGTACCAACTTGCAATACCCTCCTGAATGATGGCACCCCGCTGTTGCTGAACCTGCCGTTGAGACGAACAAGCTGTAAGCAGTATCAAAACCAGAAAAATTAATATCCTATGCATGCGGTAAAGATATATAACAAATCATCAATTACACAAAACGTTGAATTTATTACTATTCGTGTGTGATGACTAGTTGAAAGATTCCCTCGCGGGAGGTTTTTATTTTGAGTTATTGGAATGCTGTAGCTGATTCGTTACTAAATCCTTTTTTATTTGATGACAAATAACAAGTTCTTTATTGAACTATTAAAACTTTTTCAGCTGCTCCGCAGTAAGGCTTTAGATATAAGGTAATTTGTTTAGTGTTACTTTTTCTAGATAAAAAGTAACCAAAAATCACGGCTGTATTTAAATAGAGGGAAAGCTGTTGTGCCACAGCGGAAATAATCAAAGTTCCATATCCCTTAAAGTTAATTCAATAACAGTACACGGAGTGATTATTTCTGATCGCTATGTCACCCGAGCTTTCTGTTTCCTCTATTTAAATAAGGCCGATTAGTATCTCCTTAACCTGTACATGAATGTATTTCAAAAGCTTTCCCCTTTACTAATAAATGAAAGGCTATATACCGTGATTTTTTAAAGACTTTGAAATTGTTCAAACCGGTTCCAATAAATACTACTTATGTCAGATGAAGGAATTAACTAACAGAAGTTTTTTGTCAATTAAATCAATTTTGTGACGGCACCTCAAAATAAAAACCTGCCGAAAAGGCTTTTGCTAATTACCGCAGATTGAACCACCACTGAATAAGTAGAAGCATAAAACCAAAACCTATCACCGGATAAAAACGGAGGGATGAACAGCGATTTTGGGAAATTCCTTGCAAAGTTTTTTGTCGAAAGTAACCAAAGAGATTTCAAGATCTTTGGCTAATGCTACAAATTCACAATCGTATGAGGAACAGTTTGAAGCATTAACCAAGCTTAGAACGTCTAAAGAGTTAACCTTGTAAGCAGATGACTTCATGAGTTCTTCGGCTTCTTGCATAATTTGTAGAATTGTAGCAAAGCTTAGTATTTCATTACGGAGATAAACAGCTAATACATTACGAAATTCTGACTTCCAAAGTAATGGGGTAACCCAGTCATTATCTTTTTTTAGAACAGCGTAAGCAAGTTTATCCATTTTATTTGGCACCCATAGGCTTGCAATTACACTCGTATCAACAACAATCATTTTCGTCCTGCATTGATGGCTTCTTTTATCTCATCAATAGATAAAGACTTGGTCGCTCCACTCTTTAGTTTCTCAGCACGGGAAATTATGTCATCCGGGGTGGGCCGGTGACTGCTAACCATTTGTTTTAAGTAATAAACTACTTCGCTATTCACACTTCTGTGGTGTAAATCGGCTTGCTTTTTTAGTTTCTCGTAAACTTCATCCGGAATGTCTCGAATGGTTATACTTGTTGGCATGGCTAGTATAGTTTCATTTTGGTTATATAATAAAACTACATAAATGAAAACGTTATTGCAATAGCCCTAATTCGTATTACTCAATAATTAGATTCTTGGGCTCTATTTGTCTTTATCAAACAAAGCGTTTACGAAAGAGATCCTATCAAAAACCTGTAAATCGTCTGCCTGCTCGCCTACTCCTATATACTTAACCGGAACAGATAATTCCGAAGAAATTCCAATTACAATTCCACCTTTGGCGGTTCCGTCAAGCTTGGTAAGCGCGAGCCCGGTAATATCAACAGCTTGGGTAAAGGCCTTGGCTTGCTGCATGGCGTTTTGTCCGGTAGATGCATCAAGAACCAGAATAACTTCGTGAGGTGCTCCATCCACAACTTTACCCATAACACGTTTAATCTTGGTAAGCTCATTCATGAGCGAAACTTTGTTGTGAAGACGTCCGGCTGTATCAACAAGCACAATATCAGAGCCTTTTGCTTTAGCAGATGATACGGTATCAAATGCAACAGCAGCGGGGTCAGCTCCCTGTCCCTGTTGAACTATAGGCACATTCGCGCGTTCACTCCATATTTTTAATTGGTTAACAGCGGCCGCTCTGAACGTATCTGCAGCTCCAAGTAATACATTTTTTCCCGCACCTTGATAGTGCCATGCAAGTTTACCTATTGTGGTTGTTTTTCCAACGCCATTAACCCCAACTACCATAACTACGTGAGGTTTATGGGTGAATTGAGCATCAAAATCGGCAGGTTTATCATGGTCGTTTTCTTTAAGAAGGGCGATGATTTCTTCCCGGAGTATTTTTTGAAGTTCCGATGTGTTCAAATATTTATCGCGGGCTACACGCTCTTCTATACGCTTAATGATTTCGAGGGTCGTTTTAACGCCTACATCACTGGTAATCAAGACTTCTTCGAGATCATCTAAAACCTCATCATCAACTTTGTCTTTGCCGGCAATGGCTTTACCCAATTTTCCAAGAAGACCGTCTCTGCTTTTCTCCAGCCCGTCTTCTAATTTCTCTTGTTTTTTCTTAAAACCTAATTTTTCAAAAAAGCCCATGATGGAACCTGTATCTCAAATAGTTAAATAATTAATTAAATTCTATACCTTTGTTCAGAATTTTATACCCTCTGATTGCATAAACCATGCCCGATAATAATAGCATGACAACACTACTGTATTTTAATATCAAGATTGTTGTGGTGTAGGTGGGAAGAAAAACGATAAAAATCCAATACAAGGCTAAAAAGTTTACGGCAATCTTACCGGTCATAACCGACATTGCAAGCTTACCTCGTTTTTGACGCACTATTAGAGATCCGACAAGAATGGCAACATCTCTCAAAATTATCAACCCCATAAACCAGGTAGGTATAAGCCCAATCCACCAAACATAGACAAACAGGACAACAGCACAAAGTTTATCGGCAAGAGGGTCCAGCCATTTACCTGTTTCACTAACCTGATTAAGCATGCGGGAAAGCCAACCGTCCAAAAAATCCGATAAAATGATGTAGCCTACCAAAATTGCCAGAAGAGTAGTTGGCTGACCACCGGCTTGCTGATGTTCCCAAATGATGAATGGGAGAATCAAAATTCGGGAAAAAGACAACACATTACCGGCGGTAAGAACAGCATCGGTAACTTTGATAGATTGCACAGCAGGGTTGTTGGTGGTTTTCAAAATTAATTAGAACGAGTAAGAATCGCATATTTGTAATAATTACGTAAAATAACGAATTCCCTTCAGAAGCGAATTGGAAAAATGAAAGACTTTGGTGGTAGGACCGATTTGTCGAAAAATATTGGAATATATATTACCAAGGTTTCGAATCCTATCAGGCCTTTAAAATCAATTGACTAATCTTCACTTTCGAAAATCCTCTTTAATGCTTCCATCCGAACATCTTCGTGTAGCTTGATAAAAGCATCTTTTCCACCTGACCACTCAAAAACAGTATCTACATGCAAGTGGGTTTGTTTATTTAAAAAATATGCATGCCACGAACTATGCTTCCAAGCATCGGGATGCTTTGCAAACCCATGATGAACCGGGTTTAGATGGATGTATGCCAAAAGCCTGAGAAAGTATTCTTCGGAAGTGATCTGTTTGCGTTTGAACGGTCTTTCAAAAAGAGAGCCTCTTCGGTTATATGTCTTATTAAATGATTTCGTATATGCGTTAAACAGATTACTAAATTGTTTAGACAGCAGACCTGACAGGTTTTCGAAACCTGTCAGGTCTTCAAAACTTTGGAGGTTTTTAGTAGTTGATAACGAATTTTTCTTTTTTATTGCTTCAACTAACTCTTCCTCACTTTTTAACCGCACCATCAGGTGCAAATGGTTTGGCATCAAACAATAGGCGAATGTATCAGCAATTGGATTGATATAATGGATATATTTATTCAGGAAGAACGCATAATTTCGTTCTTCACGGAAAAGATTATCGTTGCCATTGGCGTGTGTCCATATGTGATAAACCTCTCCCGGTTCTAAAGGTAATTTTTGTACCGACATCAGAAGGAATCTAATTTTGAAATTGGTTAACTACCTCTATACAATTCTGTTACCTTTAATTCCTTACAAAGGTTATCCAACTTTTTTTAAAGTTGATTCTCCTTCTCTACCCAATAACCCCTGCCAATTCGCTAATAAAATGCTATTTTAGAATAAACTTTCATATTTAGATTTTTATGAGCGCAGATTTTGAACTCGGACTCCTCCGAAAAGAAATAGATTCCATCGATACCCAAATTCTTGACCTTCTGGCGAGAAGAAGAGACGTCGTAGAAAATGTTACAAAAACCAAGCTTGCCCATAAAATCCCGGTTTATATAGCAGGGCGCGAAAATGACAAGGTTACTGCTTTTCGGGATGCGGCTTTGGCTCGTGGACTTGATCCCGAATGGGCTGAAGATTTTTTACGGATGATTATGAGTTCATCGCGCGCAAATCAAAGTTTATCTTCTTTTCCAAGTGCTACAAAAGCGCCTATGAAGTGGGTGTTTGTTGGTGGCGGTGGTGGTATGGGACGTCTTTACGCCCAAATGGCCATTCGCACCGGACACGAAGTTGGGGTTATTGAAAAAGGCGACTGGAAAATGGCTTCCCACATTTTACGTAATGCACACGTTGTTGTGGTTACCGTACCTATCAACAAAACGGAAGAGATCATCCAAAGAGTTAGTCCCTTGCTAACCAATGAACAGATTCTTTGTGATTTCACCAGTGTAAAAAGTCAGTTCATCAATGCCATGTTGGAGTCTCATACAGGACCCGTACTTGGGCTTCACCCTATGCACGGGCCTGATGTTCCCAATCTGTCCAAACAGCTGATGGTTGCTTGTCCGGCGCGTTTTCCCGAAAAATCGGATTGGGTTCTTCAGCAGTTCGGACTTTGGGGTTTGCGCATTAAAGAGGCCGACCCTGTTCAACATGACCGCGCTATGAATCTGGTTCAGGGACTCCGACATTTTGTGGCTTTGCTTCATGCATCTTTTATGAATTCGAATGATATGAAACCCGAAGACATGCTCGATTACAGTAGCCCCATTTATAGGGCTGAGCTTATGATGACCGGACGAATTTTTGCTCAGGATGCAGCTCTGTATGCCGATATTGTGTTTTCGGATGATGAACGAATTGAAATGTTATCGCAATTTTTGGAGCATCACAATGCACTCGCAGAAATGGTAAAAAAACGCGATAAAAAAGCATTTATACAGGAGTTTGAAGAAGCCACCGAATTCTTTGGTGACTTTGCAGATACAGCTTTAGAAGAAAGCGGATATTTAATTAATCGTCTGGCCGACAGGTTCGGATAACCATCAACCATTATGTTTAAAATTGAATTTACTGTAAGAGACTACGAACTCGACCTTCAGGGAATCGTTAATAATGCGGTTTATCAGAATTATTTGGAACATACACGCCATGAGTTCCTGAAACATCTGGGGTTGGATTTTGCTGAACATCATGCCGATGGATTCGATGCCGTGGTTCATAATGTTAACCTGACCTATAAGCGTGCGCTTCAATCCGGTGATGCATTTTATGTTACCGCTGACATCCGAAAAGAGGGGCACCTTCGTATTGTATTCGATCAAAATATTTATAAAGAAAATGGCACTCTGGTACTGCAAGGACAGGTTACAGCCGTATTCATGACTAATGGACGCCCGATTCGAATTCCTACCAAAGTGCTAACTGCTATGGAAGACTGGGTAAAACAACGAGACCAAAAATAAGTACCACATTACGATCAATCAATGAAATTACATCCCGAAACCAAAGCCATACGCACACAAGTTTCTCGGTCGGGTGAGCGGGAACATTCCGTTCCGGTTTATTTAACCTCCAGTTTTACCTTTGATTCCGCAGAACAAGCAAGGGCGTTATTCGCCAATGAAATAGAAGGAAATATTTACAGCCGGTATTCTAATCCGAATACTGATGAGTTTATTGCCAAAATATGCCAATTAGAAGGGGCCGAAGATGGCTTGGCAGCGGCATCGGGTATGGCGGCAATATTCGGATGTTTGGCCGGGTTGTTAAAGCAGGGCGACCATGTTTTGGCAAGTAGGTCGCTGTTTGGTTCGTCTCATCAAATATTATCGCAAATTTTACCTAAATGGGGAATTTCGTTTACCTATGCTGATGCCCTCAAAACAGAAGAATGGGCATCTCTGGTAAAACCAAATACCAAAGTATTGTTTCTGGAAACCCCATCAAATCCGGGATTGGATATCATTGACCTTGAGTGGGCGTGTAGTTTTGCGAAAGAGCACAATCTTATATCTATCATCGATAATTGCTTTGCAACGCCTGTTTTGCAACGCCCCATTGAGTTTGGTGCAGATTTGGTACAACATTCAGCTACGAAGTATATTGATGGTCAGGGTAGAGCTATTGGCGGGGTAATTGTTGGGCGGAAAAATCTCATCGATGAAATCCGTTTTTTCATGCGCCATACAGGTCCATCCCTTTCACCGTTTAATTCCTGGTTATTCAGTAAAAGCCTGGAGACCCTATCTATCAGAATAGAAAAGCATTGTGATAACGCAGAGAAAATTGCCGATTATTTAGACAATCACTCCTCAGTTATGTCTGTTCGTTATCCGTTTCATCATACACATCCTCAGCAGGAGTTAGCTAAAAAACAAATGGAAAGAGGTGGGGGAGTTGTTTGTTTTGAGCCCAAAGGTGGACTCGAAAAGGCTGTTCAAATCATGGATAAACTTACGTTGCTGTCAAGGTCTGCGAACTTAGGTGATACACGGACAATTGTCACGCATCCGGCCACAACAACCCACTCCAAGCTGACCGAAGAAGAGCGTAATGCGGTTGGGATTAGTCCGGGGTTGATTCGTATTGCGGTGGGTCTTGAGAATGCGAATGACATCATCGCTGATTTAGATCAGGCTCTTGGCACTTAGTGATTTTTTTGTTCATCCTGATCGCGCAAGGGCGAAAAGGATTTGCCAGGTTCACAACGGATGCAGGAATCAAATAAACTCCACGTGCTCGTTGGCCTATTTTTATCCTTTTTCCCTTTATTTAACCCGGATTATTCACCAAGAAATTTTCTTGGTAGCAAGGCGAAGGTGGAAAATCAGCGGAAGGGTACTTAAGTACCCTGGGCATGATTTTTCAACTTCAACGAAGCTAGCATGGAATTTCGCTTCGCGGGAATCGCTTCGCTCGGAGTGCAGGATTTTGACCACACCCAAATTTGAGTGAGTGTGGTATTTTTCTAAATACAATATTTTTAATAGTATGAGATTTAAATTTCATAATTTCGTGAATAATTCGGGTTAAAGGTATCCTTCAGTAATGTTGTTTAAGGGAATATTTCCAACCTTTTTCATACCTTACATTCAAATTTAGACTGTTCGATATTTGTTTATACCAAGCTATTATTATGGAATCCAACGTACGGCCGGACCAATACCAAAACTGGAAAAAAATAGCCGAAAAAGGCTTAAAAGGCGAATCTATTGATACTCTCTCCTGGGTAACACCCGAAGGGATAAAGATGAAACCTTTGTACACCTCATCTGATGTTATAGACCAAGAATCTTTTCCCGGAATGGAGCCCTATACTCGTGGCCCCTACCCGACCATGTACACCCAGCGCCCCTGGACAATTCGACAATATGCCGGTTTTTCGACTGCCGAAGAATCCAACGCATTCTATCGAAAAGCACTTGCTGCAGGTCAGCGCGGGCTTAGTGTTGCTTTCGACTTAGCTACGCACCGCGGTTATGATTCCGATCATCCCAGAGTTGAAGGGGATGTTGGAAAAGCCGGGGTTGCTATCGATTCGGTAGAGGATATGAAAATTTTATTTGATGGGATTCCGCTCGACAAAATGTCCGTTTCCATGACTATGAACGGAGCTGTTTTACCGGTTTTGGCAAGTTATATTGTGGCTGCAGAGGAACAGGGTGTAACTCAGGAACAACTTAGCGGAACCATTCAAAATGATATTCTGAAGGAGTTCATGGTTCGCAACACTTATATTTATCCGCCGTCTCCTTCCATGCGAATTGTAGCGGATATAATTGCATACACATCAAAAAATATGCCCCGCTTCAACTCCATTTCCATTTCGGGATATCATATGCAGGAGGCTGGTGCCAATAGCGCACTAGAGCTGGCATTTACCATTGCCGATGGGTTGGAATATGTTAAGGCGGCTAAGTCACGCGGTCTTGATGTGGACGATTTCGCTCCCCGGTTATCGTTTTTCTTTGCCATTGGAATGAACTTTTTAATGGAGGTTTCCAAACTGAGGGCAGCAAGAAAATTATGGGCTGAATTAATGAAAGAACGTTTCAACCCTCAAAATCCTAAATCGCTCATGTTGAGAACCCATTGTCAAACTTCGGGCTGGAGTTTAACCGCTCAGGATCCGTTAAATAATGTGGTTCGAACAACCATAGAGGCAATGGCAGCGGTTTTAGGTGGCACCCAAAGTTTGCATACCAATTCGTATGACGAAGCGGTTTCCCTCCCTACCGATACTGCAGCTCGTATTGCACGAAATACACAAATTATTATAGGTGAAGAAACCGATATCACTAAAACCGCAGATCCGCTCGGTGGTTCCTATGCCATAGAAGCACTCACGCAGGAACTTGTTGATAAAGCGAAGCAAATTATTGCCGAAATTGATGAGCTTGGCGGTATGGCAAGAGCTATTGAAAGCGGTATGCCAAAAATGAAGATTGAAGAAGCGGCAGCCATCAAACAGGCGGGGATTGATAAGGGTGATATTACCATTGTTGGTGTTAACAAATTCAAACTGGAGAAAGAA
>PXCK01000227.1 GCA_003566635.1 Balneolia bacterium
GTTGCTGATTGCAATATGCACCCACTTTAATGTCTCAACAGTTGTGTCTTTATCTGATTTCTCAGAAATATGGAGCTCAACAAAGTCCGCAATATCAACATATGATGTGCTCTTATCACTAAAAACTATTGATTTTTCGTCGATTGATTCATTTACCTCATCTGTTAGTTCGCCTTTTTTATGTGTTTCTAAAACTTTGGCTTTGAAATACCTAACATGCTTTTCCTTTTTTCCTGTCTCAGGATCTTCTAATGGTGTAGACTCGGCCATGACTGCTACATTTTGCTTTCCTGCTGCTCCTCTGCCTCGCTTACCTTTTTGTTTTTCAATCTCACTTGCTTCAACAGTAAAATAACCTTCATCAAACTCAATCATTCCCTCAAGTGTGTAGCGATCATCTCTATTGCCCATGGCTTTACGTAGTTTATGCACCATAGCCCATACTGGCTCATAACGCTTTAAGCCAAGTTGTCGTTGCATTTCTTTTGCTGAAAAACCTTTCTTAGTAACACTCATTAAGAACATTGCTTTGTACCATGTTAAAAATGAAAGGTTTGAGTTCTGCATTATTGTTCCACTGCGGAGAGATGTGCGATGCCTACATTTTTTACATTCATAACTCCACCGGCTCTTTATCCAATAATGTTCTGTATGTGAACATCTTGTGCAAGTAACACCAATCTTATCTCGTTCAGATTTAAAGTGATTACGACAAGACTCTTCGTCTTTAAAATGGGCACTGAAGGTGAAAATATTCATATCTAATACTTTAGACAACAAATATACAACATTATGGGTAATTACGGATATTCAAAAAAAAATATTTGTTATGCATGCGTAATGTCAGATGAATACAGGTGGCTTTGTTAAAAAAAGTAAATAGAAAGCTGGAAATAACCTTGTAATTTGAAAGTTAGGTTTTCAATTTGCAAGGTTATGTGTATTTTTGTTGAAAATTTCATTTATGTTCATTCGGGGTTTACAGCAAAATGTATTTGAAGCACTACAAGCAATGCCCGTAGTGGCACTGTTAGGTCCAAGACAGGTAGGTAAAACTACCTTGGCAATGAACATTGCTGAACGCATGCAAAAGGAAACCATATATTTAGACCTGGAGTCAGATTCAGACAGCATCAAATTCTCCGATGCGGAAGCCTATTTAAAACGAATGTATGGAAAACTATTAATCATTGATGAGGTTCAAAGAAAACCGGAGCTTTTCAGGATTTTACGCGGCATTGTAGATGAACGAAAAAGAAACGGAGAACGCACATGTCAGTTTTTGCTTTTAGGCTCAGCCTCACGAGAATTACTTCAGCAAACTTCTGAAACACTTGCCGGTAGAATTCGATACTTAGAGCTTAGTCCTTTTGATGCCGCTGAACTATTCGACAATGAAGGTCAAAGCTTTGACATAGAAAATTTATGGCTAAGAGGTGGTTTTCCGAATAGCTATCTAGCTTCCACCTTAAAAGAGAGCTGGTTTTGGCGATCAGATTTTATATCCACCTATATGGAGCGCGACCTTCCTAGAATGGGGGTAGGCATTGCACCGTCGCAACTTGCAAGGTTTTGGAAAATGCTGGCCCATTACCATGGCAATCAAGTAAATATGAGTGAATTGGGCAGAAGTCTAGAACTATCGCACACAACCATAAAGAACCACCTCGATACACTGACAGATTTTTATATGATTAGGCAGTTGCAACCTTGGTCGGGCAATGTAAAAAAGCGATTGGTAAAGTCGCCAAAAATATATATTCGCGATAGTGGCATTTTGCATAGTTTAACCAATACTTCCAACATGGAGAGCCTCTTATCGTTTCCTTCTATGGGTGCGAGTTGGGAGGGCTTTGTGGTAGAAAACATCATACAGCAGCTTGACAATCGTTACGCATATACCTATTATCGTACGGCCACACAAGTGGAAATAGACCTTGTAATAGAAACGCCTAATAAGGAGGTATGGGCAGTGGAAATTAAAAGAGCCTCAGCACCCAAATTAGGTAGGGGCTTTCACGAGGCTTGTTCCGATATCCATGCAACGCATAAATGGCTTGTAAATTCCGGAACTGAACATTACCCAATGGCTGGGGGTGTGGAAGTGATTGGGCTGTTGGAATTTCTAAATCTTTTACGTAATCATGTGAACTAAAAAGAACCTCCACAATCTCTTTACTTTTAATTTCAAATTTTGCAAGCACATAGCTTTTATAGACTGAATTCCGAAAAAGTCGTGCTTTTTTCGTATTCGATTCCAAAAATGTCATGTTATTGCCGATATAAAAAAATATCACAGGCTGCGAGGTTGAAATACCACAACCACTACCAGCGAAGATTTGCCAACAATTGGTTTTGACAAACGAGTAACGGTCAAGAAATTGACTACCTCGAAGAGATTAATGGGAATATAACTGCTTTTGAATTCAAGTGGAATCCCCATAAGAAAGTCAAGCCCCCAAATGCATTTACGAACCATTACCCAAATAGCACATTTGAAGTGATTACCCCAAAAAACTACATTCCCTTTGTAAGTGGCGTTAGATTATAATTTGGCGGGCAGCCATTCTACAATTTCAACCCCGTGGGTAAAACCGACACAAGATATTTCATACTATAACGTCGTTTGGGAGACAGCAAAGGATGTAGGCAGGCAAGTACTCCATTTTACCATATTACTGTTAACAAAATGAATACAAATTCCTTTGAAGAAAGAACGGATTTGAAGGTATTCCCAACTATTATTTCTGACAATGAAAGTGTTTTTGTTGAAGCACCAGCTTTAAGTCAAACTATAAATTATGAGTTTACTCTTTTTGATATCAATGGAAAAATGTTATTATATCAATCTTTTAATGAAAACACTGAAATTCCAGTAAATAAAGCTGCCAAAGATGTTTATATGTTTCGGATAATGAGTGATGGAAGCCTTATTAAGACAGGGAAAATAATCATTCATTAATTTTCTTGAAAACATAAAACAAACATTACGATTTATCTTTACACTAGTAGCGCTACCTGCTTTGTGTCAATAGGGATACATCCCTTATATTTAAAAAACATGGGAGTTGTCGGTGGCTCAAATCGAACCTATATAAATTAATTGAAATGCATCCCCTGATTCCACCAACGCAGAGAAAAAGATGCCAGGGCTCCGCCCCTTTTTGGCGCTAACATGAGAACAATACGCCTGGTGTTTTAAATATTCCGTACCTAACGGCACGGTTGCCTCATCAAAATCTATTGGCTACCGATATTTTGTCCCTACCGGGACTTTACGAAGCGTTTACATGATTACTCGTATGCGAAATGGCGTTCTGTAATTTCGCGTTACTATTGTAGACGA
>PXCK01000193.1 GCA_003566635.1 Balneolia bacterium
CAGTTAAAGGTGTTATCGAAGATCGTGTTGTAATAATAGTAGATGATTCCATTGTAAGAGGTACTACAAGCCGTCAGCTGGTGGAAATGATCCGTAAGTGCAACCCAACAGAAATTCATTTTTTAGTAAGCTCCCCTCCTATTATCGAACCTTGTTTTTACGGTATGGATTTTCCAAGTCCAGAAGAATTAATAGCAAACCGTTACAATCGTGATGTTGATAAAATTCGCGATGCGCTTGGTGTTGATAGTCTTCATTACTTATCTCCAAAAGGTCTTTTAAATGCAGTTAAAACTGCAAATCCGGGCGGACAGGATTATTGCAGTGCATGTTTTACAGGCAATTACCCTGTAAAAATTAATGAACAAATGGGGAAAGAAGCCAACGAACTGGTTTAATCATGTCTGTCAAAACAGCAAAATTTTTATTAAGCGCACCTGATATCAGTCATTGTCCGGATAGTGATTTGACCGAAATATGTTTTGCAGGTCGCTCAAACGTTGGAAAATCAACACTAATTAATGCCCTTACAAATCAAAAAAAATTAGCTAAAACAAGTAATACACCCGGTAAAACCCGCGATATTAACTTTTTTTTAATTGATGATACCTGGCACTTGGTTGATCTGCCGGGTTATGGATATGCAAAAGTTTCTAAAAAAGAACAAGCTCGCTGGCAAAAAGCGTTAGAGGAATACCTGCTCAACCGAGAGCAAATTGGGTTAATTTGTGTTTTGGTTGATTCTAGACACGAACCTCAGGATTCCGACCTTGATTTTATGTATTGGTTAGCCATGAATGAAATTCCGTTTATGGTTGTATTAACAAAGTCAGACAAAATAAGTAAGAACAAACAGCAATCAGCTGTTGCGCTCTTTAAAAGAGAACTTTCTGCTATGAATATTGAAGCGCCTGTTCACCAAACATCAAGTAGTCATAGAACAGGACTTGATGAATTACATGCTATAATTGAATCA
The DNA here is from genome assembly GCA_003566635.1 of Balneolia bacterium. GTDB lineage: Bacteria > Bacteroidota > Rhodothermia > Balneolales > Cyclonatronaceae > PXCK01. Next base: position 977 of record PXCK01000193.1, read on the forward strand.
TTTATATAAACGATAACGAGTGCTATGAGTAACAAATATAAAGTATTACTGCTAGACGGTATTGACCCAATATGTGGAGAAATATTCAGAAGCAGAGGAATTGAAGTAATTGAAAAACCTAAGCCATCACCCGAAGAGCTAAACGAACTGATAAAAGACGTGCATGGAGTTGTTGTTCGTAGTGCTACTAAGGTAAATGAAGATTTGCTATCAAAGGCAAAATCATTGAAGGTTGTTGGACGTGCAGGGGTTGGGGTTGATAATATTGACATACCTGCATGTACAAAACATGGCGTATTGGTGATGAATACCCCCGATGGGAATACTATTTCTACAGCTGAGCATGCATGTGGTTTGATATTGTCGTTAGTTCGGAACATCCCCAATGCCGTTCAATCCTTAAAAGAAGGTCGTTGGGATCGTAAAAAGTTTATGGGCACTGAGGTTTATGGTAAAACTCTTGGTGTTATAGGTCTCGGTAAAATTGGATCATCTGTTGCTTTGCGTATGAAAGCATTTGGAATGAATGTAATAGGTTTTGACCCATATATGACGCATGAAAAAGCCGATGAAATGGGTATTACTCTCAAGGAAGTTGACGATGTTCTCCGAGAATCAGATGTTATTTCGGTTCACACGCCGCTAACCGAAAAAACAAAAGGTCTAATTTCTTCAAAAAATGCGCATCTTCTAAAAAAAGGTGTACGACTTGTAAACTGTGCAAGAGGTGGAATTTTTGAAGAAGCGGATATGCTAGCCTTGCTTAATGATGGAACAGTATCTGAACTAGCCCTTGATGTTTACAGCGTCGAACCTCCTGAACAGAATCTGCGTGAACTCCTTGATCATCCGCATGTTGTTTGTACGCCTCACCTTGGTGCATCTACCGAGGAAGCTCAGGAAAAGGTAGCTTTACAAATTGCAGAACAAATTTCTGATGCACTGGAGCTGAAGAGCTTTACAGGTAGTTTAAATGGAAAATCCATCGCACTTAGTACAAACAATGAGGTTCAACCATACCTTAAGTTGGCTCGTATATTTGGAAATTTGATCCAGCAAATATCAGATTCCAATACATCTGATATCAGTATTAATTACAGTGGTAATTGTGCAAAACATGCTGAGGTATTAACGGATGCTTTCTTAACAGGTTTTCTCCACCACATTGATACATCTGAAGTAAATTTGATTAATGCCCGATTCATAGCCGATAGAAAAGGGTTAAAAATTATCGAGGGTAAAACATCTCAGTCAAAAACTTATTCCGATTTAATAACAGTTGAATTATCAGGAAACAAAGATTACAAATTAGTTTCTGCTACCAGATTTGGTGAAAACTCTGACTTTAGAGTGGTAAGAATCGACAATTACACAATTGAATTACAATTAAAAGGCGACATTATCATTTATAAAAATATTGATAAACCCGGTATGTTAGCATCGGTAAGTGGTAAACTTGCTGAAAACAATATTAATATAGCCGCTTTAAGTTTAGGTAGAGAATCTAAAGATTCTGAGGCCGTTACAGCTGTTGTTGTTGATAAAGTACCTGATTCAAAAGTTCTTGAATCTGTCAGCAGTATTGAAGGGGTTCAAAGTTTGAAACTTGTATCACTGTAACAAACTCCTGGGCAAGGTGATTGAAAAGAACTTACTTATTGACTAAATGAAGTTAAAAATATAGACTCAGGGTCATTTATACCATGAGTCTATGGTTCATTACCAATTCAACTTATTTGGAAAATTCATTTGATAACTTTTATTAAAAAATTTTCTGATTACAAGGTCATTCAAATTTCTTCTGAAACCTTATCAGTATTCGGTAATAAGACCAACTTTTCACACAAGTTTATCGTTATGATTTTGGTATATACGTTGGTATTTTAAAACCAAAACCGAATTTTCACGAAAGTATGAAATTGAAAACTTGTACTATTAAAATTTTTTGGTGAATAATCCGGATTAACTTAATCAACTATTCAATGAGGCCAGATCCAAGTCAAAAAATCGATCCGAAAGCCATACCTGCTTGGCGTATTTCTTCCGGTTTATCATCCCTATTTTGGTGGATATTACCTTTTATTTACGGTTTTATAGCTCTCGGTGGTGGTGCTCCTAATTGGGGCATTTGGGTCATATCGGGTTTGGTTGTTTTATATACCGCTTTACAGGCAAGTATTATTCAAACCATTCGTTGGAAACGCTGGAGATATCAAATTGACGAACACGAAATCTACCTCAAATTCGGCATCTTCATCATCAGAAGAATCCTTATTCCTGTAAATAGAATTCAACATGTTGACACCCGTCAAGGTCCAATTCTTCGTTCTTTTGGGCTATCTTCCGTTACAATTACAACCGCTGCAACCACTCATGAAATTCCTGCACTAAGTGATGAAGTAGCTGACGAAGTTCGCAACCGAATCTCTAATCTTGCACGCGAAGCCGATCAGGATGTTTGAGCCACGCCGACAACATCCCGTAGCCTCCATTACTGAGGTTTTAAAATCAATCAGGGAGTTACTCATCCCAATAATTATTGTGTTTATTTTTGGGGGCGGCGGAAGTGGAAATTCTTTCTTTTTTAGCCCTATTTTTCTCTCAATATTTATCTCTTATCTCTTGGTAAGTAGTATTTTAAGTTGGTGGAGATATACTTTTTATATAGACGGTGATGAGCTTCGGGTTGAATACGGAATAATCGTTCGGCAAAAGAGTTTTATCCCTAAGCATCGAATCCAAGTAATTAATATTTCAAGTGGTATTATTCAGCGGATGTTTGGGCTTGTCAGTCTAAATGTACAGACAGCAGGTGGTAGTACACCCGGTGTCACCATCAGTGCTTTAACCCGTGAGGATGCAGAAGAATTAAAGAGTATTTTAAGCACCGAAACCGAAACAACCGAAGGCGCAACCGTTATAAATGAAGAAGATGAGGAACCTCTTTATGCATTATCTTGGAAGAACCTGATAATTGCCGGTTCCACCTCAGCAAGTTTTGGTATTGCACTATCAATTATCGGTACCATTTTTTCACAAATGCAGGTTTTGGTTGATGAAGATGCCGTATTAGACTATGCTGAAACTTTCTTCAAAACAGATGTAAACTTTATCATTGCTCTAATTTTTACTTTGATATTTTTTGCCTGGTTGCTTTCTATTGTAGGTAACATACTGGCGTACGCTAATTTCACTATTCTCAAAAAGAAAAAAGAAATTGTAATTAAACGTGGACTTTTAGAAAAACGTACTAGTTCTATACCATACAGCCGAATTCAAGCTGTTAGAATACAAGAAGGACTTCTGCGACAGCCATTTGGATTTGCCACAATCTACGTTGATAGTGCCAGTTTTGGGGAAGAAAGTGGAAAAAGCACAGTTCTCTTTCCCCTCATAAAAAAGAAAGATGCTTGGGAATTTATTCGAACAATGGTTCCCGAATACGACCAACAAGTAGAGTCTGTAAGACCACCTAAACGTGCACTACGGCGATATATCATCAGAAGCTTAATACCAATTATTATTTTAATTGTAGCTCTTTATTATCTCATCCCATATGGTATCCTGTCCATAGCATTAATTCCAGTTGGTGTATATCTTGGTTATTTAAGGTTTAAAGCTGCGAAAATTGGTGTAAATGATGATACCGTAATTGTTCGCTACCGCGTGTTAGCCAAAACCACAGCTATTGTTCGTAAATATCGAATTCAGGCTTTTACAGGTTGGGACAATTGGTTCCAGCGTCGTAAGAAACTAAAGAGTTTGTCTATATCGGTTGCATCATCTAATACAGGGGCTGATTTTCTTGCAAAAGATTTTGAAGAAAATTACATATTGAACCTAATCGATTGGGGAAGTCCTCAGTTTAGTAAACCCAAAAAACAACATCAACAATCTGATGAAATTGAACCCGACATCACTGATTGGCTTGATGCCGGGATTTAGCATAAGTTTGTAACACTTGAATTTTCGTCACTTTGGTGCAGAGACTCTGTTTTTAAAAAATCAATATGTTTCAGGCTAAAAAGCTATGGCAACACCAAGCTGGAAATACATTAGGTTAGTTGCTGATTTTCTCACATCAAATGATACATCCCCGTTTTCAATAATTACAGAACCAGGACGTAAATACTCGGCATCGTTACCAAGTAAATATCTCCCTTGTAGATTGATAAAAATTCTTGAACCACTATTTTCGTCTTTATAAACTCTATACTTCATTCCTGCTCCAAGACCATAGCTAAATGCAAAGTCATCGAAGTTTGTGTCAGTAAATACATCATCAAACCCACCTCTTGAGCGGACTGTTGTTTGAGTAAAGAAATAGTTGAAACCTACAAGAAAATCGGCAAATGGTCGAAATATTTCATCTCTTCCTGTGATTCGTGCCAAAAAGTGCGCATGAAACAGATTATAGCTGTTCTCAACTTCTACTCTCAAATCTGGGATAGTAGAACTTAAAGGCTCTGTTCGTTTATCTTGCCCAAATACCATAAATCCCATATCAAGGCCTAAAACTAAAGGGGAATTGGGTAACATGTATCCAATCATACCATTTATACCAACGCCAATTTCCTCAAGTTGATCTCTAAATTGACCTTGAGGTACACCTACTTGAAACTGCAGATTTGCAACTGCTTCCTGAGCGTAAGCTTTTTGGTTATCTTTTTCCAGGAATAGAAGTGCCAAGCACACAATGATTAAAGTCGGTAGAAATTTTTTCATAAAAATAAATTTGGGGATAAATATTTGATTCCAAAGTACGATAATTTTACAAAAAGATTAAACTTTTGGTCTTTCTATCTCAAAAACCTCTCCTAAACGAGCATATTTACTACCTGCCAGTCTTGAAATAGGTTTAAGTAGATTTTCATCTATACGGAAATTATCAATTAAGTTATCCTCAATTATTATATGTTTAACTTTTCCAAAAATCCCATTACTTCCACCGGCATCATCTCCAAACGAAATCATTTTTTCTAATACACATTCAAAACGTATAGGACTTTCTAAAACTCCAGGTGGATTAACGGTAACTGACTTACTTTTTGTTAATCCCGATACTTCGAATTCATCAACTTGATAATCGTAAAGACCTGAAGCTGTGTTAACACTTTTAGCCAATTTTTCTGTAGCAACGTTTATCACAAACTCTTTGGTTGCAGTAATATTCTTAACGGTATCTTTAAGTTCATCTCCCTTTTTATAACGTATGGGGAAGAAAGCTAATATCATGGGATTGAAGCAAACAACGTTAAAAAAAGAAAAGGGGGCCAAATTAGGCACCCCATTCTCGCTAACAGTCGAGACAAATGCGATAGGTCGGGGTATTACCGAGCCTATCAATAATTTGTAACGCTCTTTAGATGAAAGTTTATCCGGATTGATTTCCATAACTAAGCATGATCAATCCATGAATACGGATAATGTCCATCATCTATCGCCTTGGCTTCCATCGTTAAATGAAGCGGGCGGAATGTATCTATCATCACAGCGTATTCTTCTGTTCCCTCTTTACCTATACTTTTTTCTACAGTTCCGGGATGAGGCCCGTGTGGTATTCCTCCGGGGTGATGCGTTAAGGAAGCCAATTCAACACCCTTACGGCTCATAAAATCACCCTCAACGTAAAATAGAACCTCGTCGGAATCTACATTGCTATGATTGTAGGGAGCCGGTATAGAAAGCGGATGATAATCGTACTTACGCGGACAGAAAGAGCACACAACATAATTATGAGCTTCAAATGTTTGATGCACCGGTGGTGGCTGATGCACTCTGCCTGTAATTGGCTCAAAATCTTTCATGTTGAAGATGTAAGGATAAAGGTATCCATCCCAACCAACTACATCAAAAGGATGATACCCAAAAATGTAATGATGATACCTACCTTGCTTTCTGATTCTTACCTCGAATTCACCTTTTTCATCATAAAATAAGGGGTCTTGTGGGACACGAATATCCCGCTCGCAAAATGGGCTATTCTCCATGAATTGTCCCATTTTCGAAACATATCGTTTCGGGAAACCAATAGGTCCCGTTGAATCACAAGCCAGAATTCGGTTATCTGTGGTATTGAAAACCAACTGATAAGTTGTTCCGCGTGGTATAACTATATAATCGTAAGGTTTGAAATCCAATCTGCCAAACTGAGATTGCATATACCCTTCACCCTTGTGAATAAAAACGAGTTCGTCGTGCTCTCCGTTACGATAATAGTAATCCATTTTTTCTGTAGGACATGCTATCGAAATTTGGACATCATCATTAAAAAGCAGCACTTTTCTACCAAGAACAGGGTCACCACCCGGCTTAATATTTTTACCAAGCAAGTGATGATGTCTTAGCAAACCCTCTTTCCAGGCTTCTACTTTAATTTCCGCCCCCTGTTCTACTTTTAGCACTTCAGTTGGGGAGTGATGGTGATATAACAGAGATGAACTCCCGCTAAAGCCTTCGGCACCGAAAAGCTCTTCGGTATAAAGTTTACCGTCAGGCCTGCGAAATTGGGTGTGTCGTTTTTGCGGAAACGAACCTAATTTATGGTAGTACATAATATTTTGAGTTAAAAATCAAGATTGGTCTATAAACGTCTAATTACAGGTTTCCTCTAACATCCTGTTCACGTTCAATAGCTTCAAATAATGCTTTAAAGTTCCCGACGCCAAATCCACGGGCACCTTTTCTTTGAATAATTTCATAAAAAAGTGTTGGGCGATCAGATACCGGCTTGGTGAAGATTTGAAGCAAATATCCTTCTTCATCTCTATCTACCAAAATTCCCAGACGCTCTAAATCGTCAATGTTCTCATCTATTTTCCCAACACGGTCTTCAAGTGTTTTGTAGTATGTGGTTGGCACTGTAAGAAACTCAACTCCATTTTTCTGTAGCTTTGTAACGGTATCTACAATATCGGAAGTCAACAAAGCTACGTGCTGTACACCCGGTCCACCATAAAAATCGAGGTATTCATCAATCTGTGATTTCTTTTTACCCTTAGCCGGCTCGTTAATTGGGAATTTAATCCTACCACGACCACCTGCCATAACCTTTGACATGAGTGCCGAATATTCAGTGGCAATATCATTATCATCGAAATGGATGTACTGCGTAAAGCCCAGAACCTTTTCATAAAAACCTACCCATTCGTTCATTTTGCCTAGCTCAACATTACCTACACAGTGATCAACATATTCAATTCCAACTGATTCGGAAGAGTAAAGAACTTGCTTCTCTTTAAAGCCCGGAAGGAATAAACCGTTGTAGTCTTTTCTGTCAATGAAGGTGTGAATAGTGTCTCCATAAGTTCTAATTGCAGCCATTCGAATGGTACCAAAATCGTCGGAAACATCACATGGTTCCAAAGCTGAAACAGCACCACGATTGATACACTCATTATATGCGGTGTCTACATCTTTAACTAAAAATGCAATATCCTTTACCCCATCTCCATGAACGCGTATATGTTCGGAAATTGGTGAGTCGCCGGTTAATGGCGAGGTTAAAACCATACGAATATTACCCTGTTCTAATAAATAAGATGCTTTATCTCTAACACCTGTTTCAAGACCACGATAAGCAGTAATCTCGTAACCAAAGCTTTTGGCATAATAAAAGGCAGCTTGTTTTGCATTGTTTACATATAATTCTACATAATCGATATCGATAAGACCTAAATGATCTTCATATTCAGCTTCCAATGGCCTGTCTAATACTTCTGAATTCTTTTGCATATTGATTGATTTTAAGTGATTAAAAGCGCTTTTTTAATAATATGTGCACAATTTAAGAAAGCTTTAGCACATTGTCCTGTAAAAATCAGAAAACGAACTTCTTTTCTGTAAAAGTATGGGTTGATAAAGTATATAGCCAGGATTATTTACCAAGAAATTTTCTTGGTATAAGAATTGTATTTCATACTTTTGTGAAAATTCGGGTTACTACTACCTGCCTAGCTCATCTAATTGAAAGGCGACATCAAATACGCCACGAAATCGCTGTTCATCACCCCTTTTCAAATCGTAAATAAAACGATTATTCCCCAAATCAATTTCCATTGTCCATACATTTGCAACTGCTTCCGGTGCTATGCCAACCGTAATTTCATCAGCTCGAAAAACTTGTCTTGTGGCTGTACTGCTTGTATCTGCAAAACCACCGTACATTGAAGGCTCTCCTTCCGTGGAAATATCATGCCTTAATTCTAACCTTCCATTTTCTTCCTGTCGAATAATAAAAGTCCTGGAAGTATCATTGTTAATTTGGAATGGAATACGCATTTCATCTTCACTGCAAACTTCAAAGGTAATTCTCAAAGATGAACCCGTTAACGCATGAGATTGCTCAGTTGGAAACGAGGTCCGACCGGTGTATGAATTCCCGCACAAGGTACGTAATTGATTAAAAAATGCAATACCTGCTTCATCCGGCATGATTTCTTCTTTAATTTCTTCAACAGTTTCTTCGGGTTGAGTACATGAAACAACAACTGCAATCATCATTAGTAATGCAAGAATCAGCGAAGTTTTCTTAATCATCAAATTAGCGTTTTGTTTCTGAATATTTTGATCACAATATAGTAAATTCCTCAGGTATGACCACTTCAACAATGTATATTAACCAGGTTTAATATTTCAACCTAAAGCCTATGATTTTATTTTTACTGAGCGCACTTTTTTTATTCTCTAACCCTTTTTTGACCTCAACAGCTGCGGATACCCTTTTAGCGGATACTACAGAGGTAACTACTGCTCCCGAAATTAGCGATATGGACATTTTACTTATGCAACTTGGTGAAATTGAACGTGAGCTACAAGCATTAAGAACTGATATAGCCGGAGCATCGGAAGAATCGCTTATAGGTATCAATGATCGAATGGGTGTATTAGAGCAACGTATATTGGCATTAGACTCAAGGATTGAACGGCTCCATGGCGAAGTTGGGAATATAGACCTTAACTTTACACTTATCGTATTTCTGATTATTGCCGTTGGGTTTCTAACGATAGCCGCAGTTTTCATCCAACGAAAAAAGTTTGTTGACCCACTGAGTGATCGTGTGAGAAAATTCGATGATGATCTATCAAAAATCGATGCCGACAAAAGCGAGAGGTTAACAGATACACTTCGCGAACTTGGCGAAAACGATCCTAAAGTAGCCCAGTTATTGCGTAAGCACAACCTTGATTAATCCGAGTAAATCAGGGTTAATGAGCATCAAGCCAATTAGAAGACACACCGGCTTCAACTTTTAATGGAACCTGCAACTCCATAGCCGATTCCATTTCTTTTTTCACAAGAGTGATAACCTCTTCAACTTCATTGTCAGGTACTTCAAAAAGTAGTTCATCATGAACTTGAAGTACCATTTTTGTTTGATACTTTGCACTTTCCAAAGCCCGATGTAAACGAATCATCGCAATTTTTATCAAATCGGCCGCTGTACCTTGAATTGGCATATTTATGGCTGTCCTTTCAGCAAACCCCCTAATATTATGGTTTGATGATCGTATTTCAGGTATATATCTTCTGCGCCCGTTTAATGTTTTGACATATCCATGTTCACGAGCAAATTCAATCGTATCCTGTATATATTGCTGAATTTTGGGAAAGCGCGTAAAGTATGCATCAATAATTGTTTTAGCTTCTGTTCGACTGATACCCAATCGCTGTGCAAGTCCAAAAGCGCTCACACCGTAAGGAATACCAAAGTTTACTTCCTTGGCTTTTCTTCTCATTTCCCGGTCTACTTCTTCAAAATTTTCTAATCCGAAAATTTCCATAGCAGTTCTGGCATGAATGTCTTCATCATTTTTGAACGCTTCAATCATGGCTTCATCACCCGAAATAGAAGCAATAACCCTTAGTTCGATTTGAGAGTAATCAACAGCCATAAGTTTTTGACCGGGTGTAGCAACAAAAGCTTTTCTAATTTCTCGCCCTCTTTCTGTACGAATTGGAATATTCTGTAGATTCGGGTTCGATGATGATAATCTACCGGTAGCAGCAACTTGTTGGTTAAAGTTAGTATGAACCCTGCCTGTTTCCTCATGAATCAGTTTTGGAAGAGCATCTGCATAGGTCGATTTTAGTTTAGACAAAGATCTGAAATCCAAAACCAGAGCAGGAATATCATACTTTACAGCCAAATCACTCAGCACCTGTTCATTCGTGGAATAATTACCGGTCTTTGTCTTCTTACCGGCAGGAAGCTTAAGTTTTTCAAATAAGATATGCCCCAACTGCTGCGGGCTATTTATGTTAAATTCCTCACCGGAAAGCTCAAATATTTTCTTCTGAACCTCTAACATATCCGCACCCAATTGTTCGGAGAAATTTTCCAACATTTCAGTATCCAGAGAAATTCCATTCATCTCTACGTGAGCCAGAACTTTAATAAGGGGGAATTCTAAATCGGTTGCAATTTCAATTAAATCGTCTTTTTCGAGTTTTTCTCTGAAAATCTCATACAGGCGAAAAGTTATATCTGCATCTTCGCAGGCATAATCACTTACTTTTTGAACCGGTACATCACGCATAGATTTTTGGTTTCTACCACTACCAATTAGACTTGTAATACTAATTGGTGCATATCCCAGGTATTGCTTGCTGAGTTCATCCATACCTAATTTTTGATTGGAATCAATCAAATAAGCTGCAATCATGGTATCAAAAATGGAACCATTAATTTCAAAGCCACACCTGTAAAGTATGGTGTAGTCGTACTTGTAATTATGAGCGACTTTTAAATTATCCTTCTTAAAAATGGGTGCAAGTTCGCTCTTCAAGGTTTCAAGAGTATGACCGTTTACACCTGATTCATCTGCCGGTACATACCACGCTTTTGATGTTTCTGTAGAAAATGATATACCGACTAGTTCAGCCGTCATGGCGTCTGTTCCGGTCGTTTCCGTGTCAAAACAAATGGCTTCTGCTTTATCTAAGGTATTAACTAATGTCTGAAGCTTTTCGAGCGTATCAACCAATTGGTAGGTTGCGTTTTCATTTGAGAATCCAGACAATTTCTCTTTCTTTGCTGATGGTGCATGACCGCTGCCAAATAAATCACCCTGTCCATGTTTAGCTACAGGAATGGCGGGTTTACTTTTTTTTTCAGTATTGATTACTTCTTCTTTGTTACCGGCGAATTTTCTGGTGAGTGTTCGAAATTCCATTTTTGAGAAAAATTCAGCTAGCTTTTTACTGTCCGGTCCTTCCCATTTTAATTCTTTCCAATTTACTGTATCGGGCACACTAGTATTAATTACTATCATTTCTCTCGATAGTCTCGCCTGGTCGGCATGGTTTGTCAATCCTTCCCGAACACGCTTTGACTTCACACCCGGAGCAGCTTTAATGGCTTCCTCAAGAGTACCATATTCATTAATAATCTTGGGCGCACCTTTTTTCCCTATTCCCGGCACACCGGGTATGTTATCACTTGTATCACCAATAATAGCTAAAACATCTATCACCTTTTCCGGCGGAACTCCGAAATAATCTACAACACCATCAATATCAATCACGTTAAAACCGTCGCCATTGTTCATTGGCTTATACATCTTCACGGTTTCATTTATTAACTGCATGAAATCTTTATCCGGAGTAACCATAAAGACATCTGCGTTTTCATTTCCGGCAGCTGTTGCCAATGTGCCGATTATATCATCGGCTTCATATCCGTCTTTTTCCAGATTTTTAAACCCAAATAGTTCAACCATTTCCTTCATTAAAGGAATAGTTTGGCGAAGCTCATCGGGTTGAGGGGGACGATTAGCCTTATAGTTTTCGTCCATCTCATGACGAAATGTTGGGGCATGGGTATCCCAGGCTACAGCTAAATGGGTTGGATTTTCTGATTCCAGTAATCTCACCAGAGTGTTAGCAAAACCGAGTAAAGGTCCGGTTGGAATTCCATCTGAATTCCTAAGATTTGCGTTGATAAAAGCAAAGTGAGCACGGTATGCCAATGCATGACCATCTAATAAAAAAACTTTTTCTTTAGCCATTGAGTCTGATAGGGTTCGGATTGATTTAAAATGCAACCATTACGATTAAATGTCGTTTAGGATAAGTATTATCGTAAGAAAATGCTTACTAAATTTTATATTTGGTAATAATCAAAATCAAGACTGAATCATTCAGAAGAACCGGAACGAGTTTGGATAACGAGACTAAACAAAGTAAAGACAGATTTGCTGCTTACAGAGAATACACCAGCGGGATAACCCGTGAGCAAATTGAAAAAGACTTACAATCTGATACGAACAGATTAAAAGCTCTTTATAAGGAAGCTTTAGGTGATGTAAGAGACCCAAAAACAGGTCAGGAAATTGGTGTTTTAGAAAAATTCAATCGAATTGTTGGGGCACTATCAAGCAGAATGAACCCAACCCGGAGACTGGTATTTGGAGTTGCTCTTGTAGGTTTTTTTGTGAGTTTAGTAGGTACCGGATTATTCTTCACGTTGTTGCTACCTACCTCATTTCTGGCTATGACGGCTTTGCTTTTGGTGGAATTACTTGAAAAGCTGGATGTTAAACGTGAAATCAATCTTGCTAAAGAAATTCAGATAAGCCTTCTGCCATCCCCTTTCATTAAAATTGATAGCATTGAACTTTGTTCATTTGCTAATACAGCCCATGAAGTAGGTGGTGATTATGTAGATGTAATCGATACTGAAAAAGGTTCATATTACATTATAGCAGATGTTTCCGGTAAAGGGCTTTCGGCGGCTTTGTATATGGTACGGCTTCAGGCACTTGTACACTTGTTGATAAAAAATATTGAACCAAGTCCAAAACAATTATTTTTAGAACTGAATGATTTCATAAAATCCTACCGAACTGACAAAACATTCATTACCGCTTGCGTCGCTTTTTTCCCTAAAGACGGCGACCACTTTGTTTATGCAAGAGCAGGTCATAATCCGCCGATTTTGTATAATCATGAAACCGATAGTACATCAAGATTACAAGCCCCCGGCTTTGCTCTTGGAATGACAAGAACGCAACGATTAAAGTTATTTTTAAAAGAAGTGGAAGTTCCTTTTAAAAAAGGGGATTCTATTCTCTTTTATACCGATGGTCTTAATGAAGCCCGAAATAGCAAGGGCGAAGAATTTGGCATGGAAAGAGCACAATCGTTGATGGATATTTATGGTTCCCTCGAAGCTGAGACTATAGTAAGGAAATATCAAAACTCATTAGAACAATTTATTGGAGATATGCCAACTGTGGACGATATCACCTTTAGTTGTGTCAAAAAAATGGATAACCCGGAAAAACCTACCGAAAATGCGGTTATATTAGAAGAATCGAATACCAAGGAGTGATTGGTTTGCTTCTTATTATAAAGATTGAATCTACTTATTTCATCTAAATAAGTCACATCGACATTCCAGATTACAAATAGGGTCAAGTCGG
>PXCK01000020.1 GCA_003566635.1 Balneolia bacterium
AAGAAGGTTATGGAGTTTTCTCTTATGCTCATTCGCAAGTTGATACGGTATATCAATACATTGCCAATCAGCAAGAACATCACAGAAAGAAAACATTCAAAGAAGAATACATTGACTTTCTTCAAAAATTTGAAATTGAATACAACGAAAAATATTTATTCGAATGGTTGGATTAATACTATCACCCCTATGGGGTTTGATGGACCTTATGTTTGCATTTTGCTATAATCTTGTCATCCCTTCGGGATTAAAAAAGCTTCTAAAGCGTAATTTGGGTTAAATACACAAGTATAGCTATATACCGTATGCTTTCAAATTTGGGTGTGGTTTAATTCTGCGCACCGAGCGAAGTGATTCCCGCGAAGCGCAATTCCATGCTAGCTGCGTTGAAGGCGAAAAAGTCATACTCAGGGTACCCAGGTACCCATCCGCTTATTTTCCACCTTCGCCTTGCTACCAAGAAAATTTTTTGGTGAATAATCCGGGTTAAGATGTCTGATTTTTTAGAGCTTTTAAATGAAAAATCATAAAACCTTCTACTATAGGATTTATTGAAAATCACCTTTCTAAAAAACTTACACCTGACCCTGACTTATCATAGCTTCAGCAACACGAATAAATCCTGCTATATTGGCACCTTTCAAGTAGTTAATATAGTCCTCGTCTTTTCCATATTTCCTGCAACTTGAGTGGATATCTTTCATTATTTGCCGCAACTTTTTGTCCACAGTTTCTTCATCCCAAAACTGTTTTTGAGCATTTTGTGCCATTTCTAATCCGGAAACACTCACGCCACCCGCATTCGACGCCTTGCCGGGAGCATGATATACATTTGCTTCGTGGAAAAGGGCTATGGCTTCGTTTGTGCAAGGCATATTAGCACCCTCAGCCACATACTTAATGCCATTCTCAATAAGGTTTTGAGCACCTACCTCTGTTATTTCATTTTGAGTGGCACAGGGGAGAGCTATATCCGCTTCCATATCCCATGGTTTCTTATTGATGAAAGAGAGTCCCTTTTCACCGTCGAGTTCACTTAGTCGACCCTTTTGTTCGTTCTTTAACTTGATGATTGTGTCAAATTGCTCTTCATTAAGCCCCTTTTCGCAGTAAATTGTACCATCTGAGTCGGACATGGTAATAACCTTTGCACCCATCTGCATGGCTTTTTGAGCAGCAAATTGTGCAACGTTACCCGAACCGGACACTAAAACTTTTTTCCCATCAAGCTCTTCGTTATTCTCGTGAAGCATTTCCTCCAAAAAATATACTAATCCGTAGCCTGTAGCTTCGTTTCTTAGTTTACTGCCCCCGCTTGAAACGGCTTTGCCGGTCAAAACTCCGTTAAAAGTGTTTGTCATTCGTTTGTATTGGCCAAACATATAGCCAATTTCGATCGAACCTACACCAATATCACCTGCCGGAATATCTGTTTCCGAACCAATGAAACGGTAGAGTTCCGTGATAAAACTCTGGCAAAACGCTTTGATTTCACGGTTTGATTTCCCTTTTGGGTTGAAATCAGAGCCGCCTTTTCCACCTCCAAGCGGTAAGCCTGTTAAGCTGTTCTTGAAAACTTGTTCAAAGCTTAAAAATTTTAGTATGCTAAGGTTAACAGAAGGATGGAATCGGAGTCCGCCCTTATATGGACCCAAAGCATTGTTGTACTGCACTCTGAACCCCCGGTTTGTTCTTTCGTTGCCATCGTCATCAACCCATGGTACTCTAAATTGAATTACGCGCTCGGGTTCTATTAACCTCTCAAAAAGCCGGATATTATTGTACTTATCATGCGATTTTGCAAATGGTATAACCGTTTCCAAAATTTCTGTTGCAGCCTGAACAAATTCAGTTTCGTGGGGGTCTCTCTGTTTTATTAATTCTAATAGCGAGTCGAGAGATAGCGTGTTTTTTGTCATAGTTCAGTTTTTATCGGTTCTAAGCTTTTTGTATGCGGTCCAGTCGAATGTCTTTAAGAATTCAAGAGCTCTTTCACACCCCAGAATAAATAAGCCGGTTTTGTCCTCATCACTCATGTTAAAATCGAGCCAGTTGTAATCTTCACTGGCATCAATATGGCAAATAAGTGAATTGTATTCCTTGTTCTTGCGGAGGAAGTCATAATCATGAAGTTGGCGCATGGTATTTAGCATGCTTCCGGACATACCCAGGATGTTTTCATTTTTGGAATAAGAGCGGCGATTATTACTGAGACGTGCCCCAAAAGTTGGAAGTCTTGGAACAGTATTATCGGTTCTGTGGAATACATTAATTGGAAAATTTGATAACAGCCCGCCATCGACAAACATAGCCGAAGGAGGAATTTCACCTCTATAACCTGCAAATTGATGCCAGAGTTCGTTAGCAGGTTGCCCGGCAGATGGTAATTTCGAAACAACCAAAGGTTCAAAAAAGTAGGGGATACTCATAGAGGCTTTTGCATAGATTGCAGGGTTGACTTCATCGGGTTGATTCCAATACAGACCTGCCATTTTCGGGAACTCAACTTTTGTTTTGGTTGTGATTTCTGCCGTGATTATAGCCATGCGGGCACCTGTTTCTTCAACAGACTTACTTGTATAGCTGAAGCCTTCCGGTACTTGTGCCATTCTTTCGTTTAATGCTAAAGTTGTACTAACGCCAAAATGGGTGAGCATTTCATCGAACCATTCATCAACAGCTTTGCCGGGATTGATGCCTTTTTTATTCCTTAGAGGAGGGATTCCACCGGCAAGTAGAATTACAATTGTATCTAAACCGGCTTTATCATTCATAACTCGTTTAAGACCCCATTGGAATGTATAATTTCCGTCAACAAAATCGAATAAATCCTTGGTGGCAAGGAATTTAAGTACACGCTGTGAACGAGGTTCGTCTATGGTTCCGGCGGCTGATAGCATGAGCGTATTTATGGCGCCGGCACTGGTTCCTGCGACTGAGCGAAATCGGATTCCGGCTTGTTCCATCAGCCATGTATAGCCGACGAGGGCAATGCCTAATACTCCTCCGCCTTCCTGAACGAGGTCTACATATTGATTGCCGTTTTTATCCGTGATATCGGATACATGAAGTGGATTTTCTTTTAGCCAGTTCTCGAGGGCTCTGAGGATAGTGCTAACTTTTTTGTTCTCTGTAAAGTCGGATACGGTCATAAGCCAATAATTAAATTCGGGTTTATGGAATATCCAATCAATTGTTAATATCTCAAAATATTATTTGTGTTTTGTTCTAAAAAAGTGAGTTATTTTTTTCTCGCAAAGACGCAAAGACGCAAAGACGCAAAGACGCAAAGACGCAAAGACGCAAAGACGCAAAGACGCAAAGACGCAAAGACG
>PXCK01000173.1 GCA_003566635.1 Balneolia bacterium
AACCATTTTTTTCCAAATGGCTTTATATTGAACTTTTTTAGCACCTACACTGTAGTAAGCCAACCCATGAATTAGTTCATGAAGGGGAATAATCAATAACACGGCTACCATGCCTAAAACAAATTGGATAATAAAGTTTACCTGAAACGTGCCTGTAGCAATAGATATTCCAAGAAGTGCGCCCACACCTCCCAAGATGATACCTGCCCCTCCACCGAAAATCTTGGTTACTATCGATTTTTTTGCGATCCACTCATGAAGTAAAACTTCCGGCTTGTTGTGGTCGAAGGTTTCTATCAACTGATAGCCTTGATTGGTTAACTCTTGGTGTTTTTTGTTTGATTCGTTCATAGTTTGAACAAAATAAGCTTTGTTTGTTGAAGTTCAATGCCCCCCTTACGAGTATAACATTGTAAAGTGACAGTTTTGATTCATCTACTTTGCAAACCGATTTATTTTTCTGTTTGGATGTAATATTAATAGATACGTGCGGAGATGCCGAGCCACAAGTTTTTTACTCAAGGTTATGCAAAATGTCATCGCTGCCCAACTAGCCTAAATTGCTGAAATAAGTTAATAGAAACTCATTTTCGTAAATCATGGCAAAAAAATCATCAACCACAACGTACACGACGATTGCACTAAGAGCACAACGCCTGTTAAAAGCAAATTATAACTTCGAGATCGTTGTGCTTCCTTCGTGATCTTCGTGGTTTCTCTCTGAAAAATTTAGAAATCCGCTGCAATCCTCTATACCTACCTACTGATTGGTAGGCTAGTTTCACTCCAAATGAAAATTCTTGTACTACCGGTGAACCTTGCCAGGTTAAGTATTAAGAGATTAAGAATTCACGCAATCAGGCTTGTCCAAAATTCTAGTTTCATGAAATAATGATTTTAAATAGCAAAGTTATCAAGCAAAAAAACTGATCGCTTACAGCTCCTCAAAATCAAAATCTACACATAATAACTTCATTGCAAATCCGGCTGAAATTACAGGAATTACTTTATCAAAATGGGTGTTTATGAACATTCATTAAAGTAACTTCTATCAAAAATTTATAGGGATTAGTTGGAGCGCTTAGCCGATTTTATTTTAGCAAACAGACGACCCATTTTATGGATTGCTGTGATTCTTACTCTTGCAGCCATCTACCCTGCGCTCAACATGAAGGCCGATTTCAGTCTTGAAGGCTTTTTCCCTGAAGACGACCCCACTATCGACGCCTATCAATCATTTAGTGAAGAATTTGGCAGGGATGATAATTCTATTATCATAGGTTTAGGCTCAGAACTTTTGTTCTCCGAAGACAAACTTACGCTCATTAGAGATTTTGCCGATTCATTACTAACCATCCCAAACGTATCTAACGTAACCAGCCTTTGGGATGCCCAGTACCTTACCAATCGTAACGGCAATTTGGAAAGTGCTTTTTATCTAAGCGACCATACGGACTTCAATAACCTGGACTCCATCAGAACTGAAATGGTTCGCGACCCATTTGTTGAGCGTTTGATTCTTAACCGTTCAGGGGATTTCACCGCTGTTATTTTATCGATTGATGAAGATAACAATACCTTCCCTGTTCGTCAGCAGGTGATACGAGATATGGAACGACATGTAGACTCCATGCATGCAAATTTCCGTGTTGAAGTTGCAGGTATTCCTTACTTCCGTAATCAATACGTTGTTATGCTTAATCAGGAAATTATTTTCTACATTAGTATATCTTCTGTTCTGATTATTCTTCTTTTATGGTTTTTATTCCGTAATGCACAGGGGGTAATCATCCCTATTTTAATAGTGTGGCTCACCATTTTATTTACGGTTGCAGTTCTGTATTTGACAGGAGGCTATTTTGAAGTCCTGACGAGTACCATTGCACCTATTCTCCTCTGTGTTGGGGTGGCCGATTCCATTCACATGCTATCGAAATATAACGACGGCATGATGGTTGGTTTGCCCAGAAAAACAGCATTACGCGAAAGTTTGATTGTGCTTGGAAGTGCTACCTTCCTTACAAGTGTAACGACTGCCATTGGTTTTGCGACTCTATTAACAAGCAACGTAATCCCTATGCGTACATTCGGACTTTACACCGCAATTGGGGTTATGATTGCTTTTATCATTACCATCTTTTTCCTTCCATCCTCCCTTCCCCTTTTTAAGCATCATAACCCAAGAGTTGGCAGAACCGGACGATTCCAAGAAGCAACCGGCGATCTGCTCCGCACTACATTTTATATTGCCTATCGTTATCATAAACCCATTGTTATAGGCACCTTGTTGATTGCTGTTGCTATCGGAACGGGCATTACACAGCTTAAAGTGAACGGATTTGTTTTTGATGATGTGGGGCGCGACTCGGCTTTGGTTCAGTCAAGTAATGTTATCTCGGAAAAGCTGGCGCCTCAATTTCCGCTGGAAATTATAATTGATACGGGCGAGGAAAACGGTATTACCAACCCGGATTTACTTCAACGGGTTGATAATCTAAAAAAATGGCTGTTGGAATATGATGAGATGGAAAAATCTCTTTCATTTGCAACCTTGCTGTCTGAGGTTCACAGGGTGATGAATCCCGAAGACCATGCCATAAATCCCCTGCCGGATGACCGCCGGTTAATCTCCCAATATTTACTTTTGATGGAATTGAGTGGTGCTGAAGGTTTAGATTTAATCACCGATTTTTCATACAGCCAATTACGGATTACTACCCAAGCCTATGATGAAGGGTCATTTCGTCTTAACCAAATAAGAGAAGATTTAAGTACATATCTGGCAACCTATTTCCCGGAAAACAATGTAACCATCACGGGTACAACTATTTTGGTCGCCGACCTTACCGATAACATCGTTTTCTCTCTTGCAACCAGTATTATTCTGGCATTCTTCTTTATCTCCTTAATTATGGCCCGGCTTTTCAAAAATGTTAAGTTGGTAATTATTTCCTTACTCCCCAATTTACTGCCTTTAATTATTGTTGCAGGCGTGATGGGATATTTCGGGGTTGATATTAAGCCTTCTACAGCTGTAATCTTTACCATTGCATTTGGGATTGCTGTAGACGACAGTATCCACTTTCTTGCAAGATTCCGGATTGAAACACGCAGAGGGAAGTCCCTTTTTGAAGCAACCCGCATCACAACCGAAAAAACAGGGCGCGCAATTTTACTTACAAGCTTAATTTTGGTGATGGGCTTCGGCACTTTAGGATTCAGCGATTTCGATTCGACCATGCTGATGGGCAGGTTGGTTTGCCTTACCATTTTTCTAGCCGTTGTAATCGATTTGCTGTTTCTACCGGCTTTACTTCACTGGATTAAACCC
>PXCK01000118.1 GCA_003566635.1 Balneolia bacterium
CAGACCGGTCGATCCAGCTGATAAATTTTACCTGTTCAGAAACATTTTCATCCTGAGCCATTTTTTTAAGGAGTTTTTCCTCCGGACCACTGCCAACAATGGTAAGTGTAACATTCTTTTTTTGATCTTCCTTAAGGCTGTGAAAAAAAGAAGCAAAAGACCGAATAGTCAAATCAAATCCCTTAAGGGGGACTAGCCTGCCTACGGAAATCAATGAGAATGAATCAGAAGGGATATTTTCATTCCAACCAAAGTCTTGTGTTGCAACTGATGGTGAGATAAAATGTTTTTTATCCTGTAATGAAATCACCTTTTTTACCGATGAATTCATTGCCCAGATAAAATCGGCATTATGTACTGTTTTTTTTAAGCTACCAGAAAAGTTCCAAAATACTTTCTTTAACAGCCAGGTTAAACGGTCTAGAACCGTATATTTATTAGAATAGGGTTTAAGATACTGAGCTGGTATTTTTGGGTGATGCCCAACAGGACCCCACACGAAAGGTTTTTTTAACTTCCAGAGAAAACTAGGTGTCCAATCGTTGTGAAAATTAAGGTTATGAACAATATCAAATTCTACACCACTTTTACGGATATATGAAACGACCATTCGTTGCCATAGCAAATAGTAAAGCATCGCACCTCTGCCACCCTTTTTCCAGAAACGCATCCAATATGGTGTATCAAAATAAAGAAAGGTTACATTTTTATATAACTCAGAAGGATTTTCTCTAATATACTTTTCAATATGCGGACGATTGTTTTCTCTGGTAACTGCTATTACGTTGTTGAATCGTGCAATTTGCATTGTAAAATTCCATCCCATCCCATCTTCTGAACCCTTGTATGGATTAATAGCATAGGCTGTGGCCAAAATTGTTTTCATGTTTATTGTTCTCTACATTTTAAAATTTTGGCCGGTACACCGCCTATAATACTATTAGCAGGGAATGATTTGGTAACTACTGATCCCGCTGCAAGGATACATCCATCGCCTATATTAACCCCATCTAAAATGGTGACCTTACTGCCAATCCAGCAGTTTTTTCCAATTATAATACCTTTTCTATTAACTCCCTGTAAGCGAATAGGAGTATCAATGTCTTCATAGTTGTGATTCTCAGGGTGGCAGCTAAAATACTGTCCAACTATGCAATCATCGCCGATTTCGAGTCCGCCGGCTCCACCCAGGTAGGCATACTCACCGATACCAACATTGTTACCAATACGAATATGCGTTCCTATTTCATTGAATGAAGTTGATACAATTACTCTGCTGAAAGCACCTAAACCAACATTTTCTCCCAGCGTGATTCCCTCACTTCCAAGTGCACTTAGATAAACCTGATCGCCTAATTTCATAAATCGCCCGAACTTTATTTTTGAGAAATTGAAGAACTGTACCCTTTTGCCCAGCATGGCCATTTTAGGGTTTCGGAAAAAAAGCAGCAGCTTCCACCCCCGGATTAAACTCCATATTTGCCCCCAGATAAAACTGTAAAGTGCAGTGCTATTCAGATTGACATCAAACCGGAAACCGGGATTCCTGAATCTTATGATTTTTTCGATCAGATTCTTCATTTTCAGGCGGCCTTTCCTGTGGTGGTCCTAATTATTTGACCTACAGTATCTTCAAGCTCTCTGTTTTCAATTGCTACATAGCGATGCGATGCTTTTTTTGAATGGGCAAGAGTTTTAAATAGATCAAGATACTTTTGGGTGAGTCTTTTAATCGTATCCTTGTCTAATTCCTGTTTTCTTGCCAGAATAGTGTCGGCATCTGCATACAGGAAAAAGTTGAAATCGGGTTTAATTAAAAAGTTGTATCCAGCGCAAAGCAACCTTTCCGGAAGACGGATATTGCTTCTTACGCTGTCATTTATGAAGTCGAAGTAGTAGCGGTCGTAGAGAACAATATCTCCACGAAGAACATAGCGAGTGTAAACTGCAAATTGACCAAGTAAATAGTCTGTGTAATAATATGAGAATCTTAGCAGTGAACTCAGTATAGAATTATTGGTACCTTGCCGGGGTAATGAATTAGCTGAATCCTGCTCAGCTTTGGCTTTGCCCTTTGTCCATGCACTTAGAATTGGTAAGATAGAAGGCCTGTGGCGCAGTACAACCACTCTTCTACGCAGTTTTTTCTCGTACTCATAGCGCATCCGCTCAATGATAGTAGACTTGCCTGCACCATCCACACCGCTGAATGTTATTATCATTCCTCTTTGGTTAAACATCGAGTAGACTGTATCCAATAAATAGGATACTCTGTTCATAATGCCGCTCAGCCCTCTATTGGCACCCATTTCTTTAATGGCTAGCTCAAGTTCTTTTTGAAGAACGATTTGATCTTTGTTTGATAAATCAATTAGTGAATGCACAACAGAGTGCTGCTCAGTATCCCGGCTTAGGTGATGCTCGTATTTTTGAGGTACCATGGCGTTATTCAAACCATAGAATAATCCCAGATACGTTTTCAGATCATTTGGGTGCATAGCTTTAACACCGTATGTATTGAGTTGCGCGCGTTCGAGTACCGCTTCAATATTCATCATCTCCATTTGCTTCCATTTTAGTTGCCAAATAAGATCGAGGTTCAGTATTTCATTGTTACTTAAAATGATTTGAACCTGCGACATAAATGAGCTCTTTGTTTGTAATACTTTTTGAACAAGCGGATGTTTTTTAAGTCCATTTACAAGTTGAATGCTATCGTTTTTTGACAAGCAAATATCAATATCAGAATAAGGGCTTAAGCTGTTAGGTGGTATTACCGGAAACTTTATTGTGGCATAATTTTTATTACTTAATAAACTAAATACGTCATCTATAAGAATAGATCTGGCGTTTTCCGGTTTAGCGGTCATATCGCTTAATGCTTCATTCCATGTTGTAATAAGCCAATGAACCTGATTGTGCCAGTTCTCCTGACGTATGTATATATCAAGGTGCTTACTAATATTTATAAATAGGTATAATTTGAGGTAGATTTCCCATTTGGTATCTGTTTTGCTTAGTAGTGTTTTAAACCAGGGTATAACACTACTCTCAAGCTCTTTGCGTATATCTTTCCAGGATTTACGATCAATCATTATCCCTTTCTGAATCACAAAATGAAATGCATCGAAACCAAGGGGATAGGCACTATTAGACAATTCCCAATCGTATATGGCTAATTTGTGTGGTTGAGTAAACATATTCCAGGGAGTAAAATCACCATGGGCAAGCGCAGTTAAGAAGTGAGATCTTGTCAATTCTGTTTCCAGCTCTTTAAGTTTATTGATAAGATTCTTAGGTATTCGGGGATTGTTTTTCAACTGTGCGAGTGCCAGGTAGTGGGATCCTTCATTAAAACATGCGGATTTTTCAGTTGTCTCAACTTGTACTGTTTTTTTGCAGATTTCGGCAAGAACTCGTTTATGCTGATCAGAAAACACATTGGATCTTTTACCCTGATTTCCTATATCCTCTATCTCCAATATTCCATTGTTATGTGTTTTGACTGAAGGAACTGTAAACGATTCAGGTGAAATTGAGACCGCTTTTTCAGACCCCGTTTTCTCTTTCTCAACAATACCCGATGTCTGACAGGTAGTTGGAATCTTCAGAAAGAAAGAGCCTGATTCTTTTTCTCCATAAAGAATCATTTTATTATTCGGCCCTTTTGTGCCTGTAAACAAGGCCCATTGAGTATTTACTAAATCTATCAGTGGTTCCTGTTCTGGTAGTTGAGGGTGAAGACTCCATGTTTCTTTAGAATAAGCGATAGTTTGAAGTCCAGCAAAAAATATTACTTTAGATAGAAAAGCGAATATGCGGGAACGTACTCCCTCTACATGATAAAACTTCAGGAATAGAGGTTTTTTAGCATGAATAGGAAAAATCCAGCGGGGAGTTCCATCAAGGTTTTTTATGATATAGACATCCAGCAATATACCTCTTTCATTCGAATCGGTTTTATAATTGAGTTTATTTAATAGATTTTTCATATTCACGTTAGTTTTAAGTCGGGTCTTGTAATTTTGAGATGTAGTTTCTGTGCTGGCGTAATAATTGGGTTTCTTTTAAAAGCGATGTATAGAATAATTAGCTGATAGAACAGGATTCCGAAGTTTGATTCCCCGAATATTCCAAACTCCGTAAACGAGTTGATCATAATGGGAATCATAATGCTTAGCAGCATCAGTTTTTTTTCGGGTTCTTCACGGGATATCCCAATGAAAGTGAAAATCATCTGGAAGGTTACAATCACAAGTCCAACAAACCCCAGATTCATTAACACCTGAATAAAGGTATTATGCGTCATCATGCCGGGATAACTGTTTCTTGACTGAAAATAGTCGTTATAATCAATGCGCATAAAACCGAAACCAAGCCATGGCTCTCTTGGTAAGCCTTCGTTTATAAGGCCTTGCCAGAAAGGTAGACGTCCGGTCATACTTAACACTTCTTCAACACGATCAGCATCACCATCTTTTAGAATTACAGTGTGAACTAGTGGTGGAAGTGCCAAAAGCATAAGCCCGATAATTGCAAGCTTAAGGCGTGTATTGTTCGTTAGCATTATGTAGAAAAGAATAATAAAAACAGCACCAATCAATGAGGATCTTGAGCCGGTTAGAAAAAGGGCATAAAGTAGAACGACAATTTTGAAGATAGTAAACCATTTTTGATGATTACGTTTTACATCAAAAAGAAAACCGGCAACACCAACACCGGCAAGCATACCAAGTTCGTTTGGGTTCATGATAAATCCACCTAGTCTGGCTTCAGTACCGCCGTGCGTGTAGCGGATAAACTCATCCGGATTAGTCCACATGCCAACTAGAAAAATGATAATTATGGCAAATATTGAATTTCCGAGTATGTTATAAAGTCTTATTTTGTGGCCCGGAAAATACTCATCAAGCAGATAAAGACTTTTTATAAAGAAAAAGCAAAATATGAGAGTTTGGGATGTCATGAACCACTGTAGTGCACTTACACCTAAATCCGAGGTCCATAAAAAAGAAGCTAACCCTAACCCGAGGTAGGCTAGATATAGCCCGATTGCAAGAGGATTTTTAATTTTGAGGGAATCAACAGCGCCATAGTTTAAAATCTTAACATAAACTAACCATGAAGCACCCAACATTCCCATACGGCCTATTACCTTAATGACTCTGGTAATGGTTATATTTTCACTCCACGTAAAAAAAGCCGCTATCATCATGAACATGATAGCGAGCAGTAACCAGTTAATAGTCTTTAAAAACTGCGTGTGATCTTTTTTATGTAAAACACTTACTGTCAAAATTTATTTAGCGGTAAAGCGTATCGTATTTGCTTATCAAGTTTTCCCATGAGTATGCTTCAGCAACCATCTTTTTGGCATTTTCTGATAGTGTCATCATGGTTTTGTTTTTTGTTTTTTTAAATTTAGTGAAAGCCTTTAGAAGGTCTTCTTTAGTATTGGTTGCAAGTGCCGTGCCAGCTTTAAAACTGGCTACCGATTCTGCTACATTTGTTTGTTTAGAAACAATTACCGGAACACCCATCGCAGAAGCTTCCAGTACGGATGCGGGCAACCCCTCATTCCTCGAAGGATGAACAAAAACATGCATTTGAGAGATTAGTTTATCTTTCTCGTTGCCAAATTTACTCCCCCATAAAACTACATTTTGAACCTTATTTTCTTTGATAAAATTTTCTAAGTCGACTTTTCCCGGCCCATCACCTATGATCCATAAAATGGAATTGCTCTCCATTTTTTGGAAGTCATGAAATGCCTGGATTAGAAGGTCTAACCCTTTAGTCCAAGTGTCTAAACGGCCTACAAAACCAATAGTGAAAGTATTTTGGTTTGGCTGTACCCGGGTTTCGGATGTTTCTAACTCAAAACCGTAGGGTAATAAAAAATTTTTATCGTTTGGATAGATTAGCTGAAGTCCATCTATTTCACTTTGACCAATACTGTGAATTTTAGATGCTCTATTTAATACTGTTTTTTCAAACAGATTAAAGTAAATTTTTTTTAACCATTTGCTTCGTTGCATTGCAACGGTATTGTATGCTCCATGTCCTGTAAGTACAAATCGAATTTTATATCTTTTAAATAACTTAGACAGACTTACATATACGGGTACCCATCCGCCATGTAAATGAAAAACGACATCATCTCTGCCGGCTTTGTTTTTTAGGGCTTCGCGCAGACTGGAAGATACACCAAATGGGTTTTTTGAAGCAGGGAATAGTTTGGTTTCGAATTCACGTTCTACAAAGTTTCTGCTAAGGTCTTTTGTAATGCCCCATATTGATACCTTTTTACCTTGTTTTTTTTGGTGCGTGGCTAGCTGGTAAACGACCTTATTGACACCATTCATGCGTTCCGGGTTGGCTTTACCGAGTATGAGATGTATTATTTCCATATTAAAAATTCTTTTTT
Organism: Balneolia bacterium; assembly: GCA_003566635.1. Lineage (GTDB taxonomy): Bacteria > Bacteroidota > Rhodothermia > Balneolales > Cyclonatronaceae > PXCK01. Next base: position 6,428 of record PXCK01000118.1, read on the forward strand.
ACGAAGCTCAAGTTGCCAGTAAATGATTAATATTAGTTGGGAGATGATTAGACCGGCAATTGCACCGGCAAGATTAAAAAAGGATAGCAAAAGGTAGGAACTCATCAACCCAAAGATGAAGGTGAGCACATAACCCTTGAAAAAAATTTTATTCAATACCAAAGCTCTTATCGCGATACGAACAGGATACCCCATGAAAATAATGGCATATAAAACCGACATCCCTTTTACAAGAAATCCATATTCTATGAATTGCTCGCCACCTACAAGTACAATAACAGTATCAGAGAATAGAAAGAGCAACAATAAAATTGTGCTTACGCCAATAAAAGACTGGCTTCCGACTTTTTTCAAAAATAGGCGGCCTTCATCGATGGAGTTATGTAGGAGATTCGCAGTTTGGGGTAGGACATAGTTCTCAAAAGTTTGAAAGAGTACGTTAAGTACACCGAAGACAGTCTGCACCAATCGAAGGGCTCCCAAAGCGGCTGCTCCCAGAAAAAAGCCGGAAGCTACAACAAACAAATTGCCAGCCCACCATTGTATCATGGCTGTATAAAAAAGCCACTTACCTTGTTGAAGATGTTCTGCCAAGTAGTTATACCAGTTTTCGTTTATCTCAACCTGAGGTCTAGTAATAGTCACACAATATATGAAAGCCGGTGTGTACCCAATTCCAAGAGCTAATAATACCATGCTAAGGGATTGTGGGTCTTGTATAAAAATATACCCAATCGCAGAAAAATGGCCTGCCATTAAAAGCAAATCACCTATAAATGTATTGATAACCCGATCTTCTGCTAAAAGGCGCTTACGAAAATAATCATGCATTACAAATCCCACAGCAAGAAATGATGCAGGAACAATAAGTTTGTCATATCCCGACAATACGTCTAATGGAAGCAAAAAAAATACCCAGAGAATTCCCAGGCATATTAGGATGCCCGTCGTTTGCAGCCAAAAAGTAAAAGAAAGATATGAGCCTTTATTTTGTTTAATTGCAATACTAACCTGTAATGGTTGTACTACAAATGCACTAATAAGGCTAGTTATTAGGTAAAGTATTAAAATTAAACCTGCATAAACGCCAAATTCCTCTACTGGTAACACTCTAGCAAGTAAAATGGTAACCAAAAAGCTTGTTGCGCTAAAGACGGCCTGATCCAAAAGTAGCAAGCCTGTTTTCGTTCTCTGAGATATCCTAAACATAGGTAAGCGTTTTATACGGATTAACCTTCAAGCCGGACTTTTTAAGCAGCCACTCTGATATTTCAACAACTATGTTTGGATTGTAACCTGCCCTGTTTAATATAAAATAGATGTGTTCTAGTGCAAACTCATCTTTCAACAAGTCAATTAAGGATACTTTTTTGGCCGGGGTTAACCTGGAATCTAATACCACTAAATTTATATCTGTAGCTTTCATAATTTGTAATGAAAGCTGTGTCTCAAGATTTGAATTTGCAACAATAGTAAGATCAAACCCATTACTTAACTCTAAAAGTAAATCAGCTACCTGATTGTTAGTATAAAAAGTAAAATCAGAATGCTGTAAATGTGTAACAGACAGTGTATCGTTTAATTTGTGTATCTCTTTGGCACCGGCTTGACTTAACCCTGTTATATTATCCACATCAATTAATAGTACATTTCTGTTTTGTTTTGAAAGGGCCTCAGCCAAGTGCATGGCATGAAAAGTTTTGCCTTCCCTATCGGAAAAAGCATTAATTGTGATTGTTCTACCTTCTTTGATTAGTTTTTTTGCTTCAAGCTTATTAGCCTGATGCAAAAAAAACTGCTGTAATTTATCTACACTTGATAGTTTAGGTGTAGCCGCAACTACCGGAATTGTTGAAGTAGATTCAATTGTAATTTGGTCATTGACACGTGCTTTTAGCGTGTGTACCAGAAAAATAAATACTAGCATTGCACCACCAGCAAGTAAAGCCGCTACTATCTTGAGAATTATGTAATTAGGAGAAAATGGAGCTTTTGGTATTTCGGCAAACTCAATAATGCGGTGAAATGAAATAGAAGCCGCATGAGCAATTTCTGCTTCAATTTTCTTTTCATTTAAAAAATTATAGGATGCCTGATAGATTTCAAACTCACGCTGGAGGATAGTTAATAAGCGTTCTTTTTCAGGAAAATCCACCAATTGTAATTCAGCTAAAGCTATATCGCGACTCAGATTTTCATACTTTATTTCCAAATTACGGCGTGTATTCGATATACTTTCTATCAGATAAGCATAAATATCATTCAACTTTTCATCTATCACCTGAACACGTTCTTCCCGGGGTGTATAGATCAAAAGAAGATCACGTTTCTCGGCTCTGAGCTCTTTTACTTTTTTGATTAACTCAGTGGATAATAAATCTGTAAATGCCTCAAAGTTGGGAGCTAACAGTTCAAAGTTTTCAGCACCATCTTGCACATAGCTATTTAGCTCATTTATAGCCTCAAGGCTCATTAGTAAATTTGTTTGCTGTATCCGCATCTGCGATACTTCTCTGAGGATGGTTTCAGACTCCTGTCTGATATTTGTAATATTCTCCTGATTGCGATATGCTTCTATATTGCGCTCTATCTCAGATAGTTTCCGGCTTACTTCACTAACCTGCTCATCCAGAAAGTTCATCGTTACGCGCGCCGCTTCAGACTTATTGCTGATGTAGTCTTCGATATATGCCTGAGCTAAAGCATCCGGGAATCTGGCTGCTTTGGTGGGATGCGGGGAAGCAAAAATAAGCCGAATCACCGCAACGTCTCTGTCAACGGGCATTACGGTCAAATCTCTTTTGATCTGTGAAATCAGTTCTGACCGACTCAGCTTTTTAAATTGATAATCATCAACCAGGTCAACATTGTTTCTGGAATTAAAAAGGTCCTTGTTTAACGATACAATAAGTTCGGCATCATCTAAACTGAGTGTATCTCCAAAAGCTGCCCTAAACTCCGCCCCATGAGGATCTGTTAATGTGTAGGTATCTTTATTGCGGATTTTGAGATTAAACGTTCGGTCATACAGTCGGTTATCCAACGAAAGGAACTCAACAATAAATGGTGAGTCATCATAGAGTTCGGTTGTACGCATTTTGCCTACACGATACATCTCCACTTCAAAATCGAGTTGATTCAGAGCCTTATCAATTAGTATCTGAGATTTTATTACTTCAATTTCAGAAGCAATTTTATTGGTGGTAACAAAAACATCAAAATCTTTAAATAAGTTACTATTTGGCACACCCTCATCAATATCAGCAAGCCTGAGGCGTGATACACTTTCGTATTTTGGAGTAACGTATTTTAAGTATTGGTTCATTACCAGGTAGCCAATTATCATTGCTGCTACTATGAGTGGAAGGCCGCGAAGGTATGGTTTTAATATGCGTAAACTTTCTTCCATAATTGTATTCTAAAAAGCGTTAAATAATATGGCAACAGCTGTTGCAACTGATGTAAACGGAATAATATTTGATAGTTGTCTGTCAAGACGCTTGGCATTTCTGGCCGGGACAATCACTACATCGCCGGGATATAAAGCTATATTTCTTTTCAACAGGGAATCGTTTTGGCTGAGGTCGATATTGGCTACATGCACATCCCGACCAACCTGACGGAGCACTTTTATCTGCTTTTTATCAGCATAAAATTCAAACCCATTTGCTCTTGCTATTAAATCTAGCAGTCGAGTTTGTTCAGTGTCTAAAGTAACCACCTGCGGATTCCGAACTTCCCCAAGTATACTTATCTCCATATTCATTATTTTCACATCAACTATTGGATTAACCAACCATTCTCCAAACCGGCTAGCTAGTGAATCTTTCAAGGCGATTACTGTCATATGTTCAACATGCATGGTGCCCAAACGGGGGATTTCTATATTGCCATTTCGGTCGACCAACAACCATTTGCCATATACTTCATTCGAATTATAGATACCATATACCGAGCCAATACTTAATTCATCATGATTCCATACACTAATATTTACTTTGTCATCTACCTGAATATGATATTGGTATTCTGGGTTATCGTAAAAAATACTGTCAAGAGCCGCAATAGAGGTGTCTGGCTTGCCTCCAGGCTCCGAAAAAATATTGGTGGTTGTGCATGATTGTAGCGCTATGCCTGCAACCAATAATGCTATTATGAGATGCAACTTTTTCATAGCTCTAAACGATGCTAAAAATTGATTTTAAGAGACCTGGCTTTTTTCGTGCCTGCAATTCTTTAATTTGCTCAATTTTGCTTAATACATCACTGATTTTTTGTTCATCATCTTCCGATTTTAGGATGTAATCGAAGGCACCATGCTTGAGTGAATCGACAGCAGTTTTGATATCTTCCTGGGCGGAAACCATTACGACAAAAATATTAGGGTCGTAACGCTTAATTTTTTTGAGTACCTCATATCCGGAAAAAGTATCCATATTGTGATCGAGAAATATCACATCCGGTTTTGAACTGAGCGAATTGAGGCAATCCACACCATTGAGGAAGGTAGAAATACGCTCAAAACCTTTGGTCAGGAGTCGTTGCTTAAGAAGCTCGATATAGAAGGGGTCGTCATCGACGAGAAAGATATTAAAAGAATATTGTGTTGTCATAGTAATTATTTGAATTTAAGTTTAACTGTGATCCAAGTGTTTCAATCACTATGCCAAATATTTCAAAACAAATAATTTCAATAGTTTAAGCGAATATGCCAAAAGCTTTACTTCCATATTAAAAACAAATATTCCAAATTTTGGAATTAAAGAAAAATGTGATTGTTGACCAAGTTTTGGATATTAACCTGTATAAAACACTTAACTCGTTTTACTCACAAAAAGAATTTTTCCTTAACAAAGTAAAGTGGGAAAAACAGTAGAAGGGTTGTATGACTGCTATCTATGATTCTTTTTCAATATTATAAAAGAAACTTTTATCGACTCAAAAGTTGAGTGATTTTTCATTTAATAAAATGTGCAGAATTTAAGTATTAAATTGTACTTTGGGATTGAGTTGGTTTGTCTAAACCCAAACAAAAAACAAAATGGTATTTAATTGGCTTGAATCTAAATTAATAAAGGTGCTTGGTCCCGGAATATTGATGGCCGGAGCCGCAGTAGGGGTATCTCATCTTGTGCAGGCAACAAGAGCCGGTGCTGATTATGGCTTTGCACTTTTGTGGTTGTTGGTTATAGCTGTAATAACAAAGCTGCCATTCCTGGAATTTGGTCCGCGATATGCAGCGGCTACAGGTAATCACCTCATTTACGGCTATAAGAAAATGGGTGTTCTTTACTTTGGGGCTTATGTGTTAATTACGCTTGGCACCATGTTTATTATTTTGGCATCGGTAACAGTCGTGACTGCCGGTATAGCGGAATATATTTTTGGATTTGGCCTGAGTCCGTTTTATTGGAGTTTAATTATTCTAACGATTTGCGCAGGTTTGTTGGTGGTTGGCAGATATCCCGGGTTAGATTTTGTTATGAAGGTGATTATTTCGCTATTGACCATTTGCACACTCATTGCAGTTTTACTGGCTTTGGGAGCAGGTGCATCAACCGAGGTGGCAACAATACCGCCTCCATCATATTGGAATCTGTCCGGACTTGCTTTCATTATTGCTTTTATGGGCTGGATGCCGATTCCTCTTGATTCTTCTGTCTGGCACTCAATTTACACTAAAGAACGAGCGACTCAAACCGGCTATGCACCCACCGTTAAAGAGTCCTTGATTGACTTTCACATCGGGTATTGGGCTGCATCTCTAATTGGTTTACTCTTTCTAATTCTTGGTGCATTGATAATGTTTGGAACCGGCGTGCCATTTTCAGCAAACAGTGTGGAATTTTCGTCTCAATTAATTGAATTATATGGTCGAACTCTTGGTGGTTGGAGTATGCCAATATTAGCTGTTGCCGCATTAATAACCATGTTTAGTACCACATTGGCGGTACTGGATGCATACCCGCGAGTTGTAATGGAATCGTTTGCAACTGCTGGACCTGGTTTTCAATCTGATGCAGTAAAACAACGAATCTATTTTATATCACTTGGACTTATTCCCGCTTTCTCATTGGCAGTTTTATTTTTCCTAAACGTTTCGTTTACAGCTCTAATCGATTTTACTGCCGGCCTTTCCTTTCTTGCCGCACCTCTACTTGGGTGGTTCAACCTTAAGCTCATCACTTCTAATCAAGTAGCCACTGAGCATCAACCGGGCAAAGCTTACTTGTACTACAGCCGGATTTGTCTGGCAGTGCTCTTATTGTTTTCCGGTGTGTATTTATACTGGCGATTTTTTGTCTAACCCGGATTAATAAACTTTCTTAAGGGATGGAAAACGTTCTCTTGCAGCAGCTTCTAGCGATTCCCGATGATTAGGATGCGAGATTTCAATCAATGCTTTTGCTCTTTGATGCATATTCTTGCCGTATAAGTTAGCCACACCGTACTCGGTAACCACATAATGAACGTGGGCGCGGGTAGTAACAACACCTGCACCTTCTTTCAAGAATGGCACTATCCGGCTGATTCCTTTATTTGTAGCTGATGGTAAAGCAATAATTGGTTTTCCACCTTCTGATAAAGAAGCACCACGAATAAAATCCATTTGCCCGCCAACACCCGAAAACTGGTATCTGCCGATTGAGTCGGCACAAACCTGACCCGTTATATCCACTTCAATCGCACTGTTTATTGCAACAACTCTTGGATTTCTCCGGATGACAGCCGAGTCATTTACATAAGCAACATCAAGCATTTGAACCTGAGGATTGTCATCAACAAAATTGTATAATTTTTGGGTTCCCATTACAAAACCGCCTACAATTTTGCCGGGGTGAATTTTTTTTCGAGAATTATTGATGATTCCACTTTCCACCAAAGGAATAATTCCATCCGAAAACATTTCGGTATGAACACCCAAATCTTTATGATGATCAAGAGATGCAAGAACAGCATTCGGGATATTGCCAATCCCCATCTGAAGGGTAGAACCGTCTTCAATTAAATCAGCAACGAATCGACCAATTCGCATTTCAACATCGCTAGGCTGATCGGGTAAGAATTGATACAATTGTTCACTATGTTCAATAGCATGATTTATTTGCGAAATATGGATGAGCCCGTCGCCATGGGTTCGGGGCATTTGGTCGTTAATTTGAGCAATTACATATTTGGCGTTTTTAACCGCTGCGCTGCTCACATCTACAGATGTGCCTAAAGAGCAAAACCCGTGTTTATCCGGCTTGGAAACCATTATCAATGCCACATCAATCGGTAAAATATTTTTATGGAAGAGATGTGGGATTTCGCTGAGGAAAACCGGAATGTAATCGCCTCGTCCCTCTGCAATGGCTTTACGGGTATTTGACCCTACAAATAAAGCATTGGTAAAAAATGAATTTTCGTATTCGGGTCGGGTATAAGCTGCTTCGCCTTCGGTATGGAGGTGAACAATTTCAACATTGCGAAGCTCAGAAGCTCGTGCAACCATAGCGTCAATGAGTGGAACGGGAGCGGCAGCTACAGAGTGTACAAAAACACGGTTATTTGATTGGATAAGCCGAACGGCGTCGACGGGGTTCTCGAATAGTTTCATTATTAAGATAAATTAAGAGCCGAAAAATTTAATTCTAATATACGTATTGTAATATGTGTAGTGCAAGTTTAGGGTAATTATGAATGATAATTGTAGATGCCTAAAACGGGTTGACAAATCAACTAAACTTTTTAAATCAAAAAGGTCAAAAGTCTTTAGGGATTTGCAAACATTCACAATTCACAATTCACAATTAATGTAAGTGCCTGGAATAGGTTGACAGAAATATTCACATAAAAAGGAATACTTTATGTCAAAAAAATATCTCAGGCAAAGCCGTGTGTTTAGCCCTACCTTACGTAAAGAAATTGTCA
>PXCK01000182.1 GCA_003566635.1 Balneolia bacterium
CAAAACCATCCTTTACCGGCCGGTAACCCATAATAAAATCTTCATAACTATAGCTTTGATGAAATTGAACCATCATAACCCGACTGGTATCCCGCCTCCCTATTACTGAGTAAGCAAGCCTCTTAGCAACAAATGTTTTTCCAACGCCTGGCGCACCCTGTAAAATTATGTTCTTTTTCGTTTTTAATAAATTAACCAGGGCTTCATATCGCTCCGGCTCCATGTACACTTCGACAAGAAAGTCAGCATCACTATAATCACTGTATTTTCTTTCTATTGTTTCGGGTTCATCTACTTCTTTTTCAGCATCCAGAAAGAGAGTCTCGAGCTTTTGGACATAATCTGTATATGATGTAATATCCGTGAGTGTTTTTAAGACAGCCTGGCCAGGGTGCTCCCAATCGCCATTGTGAGTCCATTTGATTTTATGTAAATGCTGATACTCGTCACGGCTGGCATCAAAGAAATAGTCCGACTGAACTATACCCCTCCCAATTATTTTATACATACCTTTCTTCGCAAATACTATATCCCCAGGATGCATTTCGTTTACAAACTGCCAGGTTGCATGAGCAGAATTAGTATAGGATACCTCTCCACCGTATAACTCTTTCATTTTAGCTTTCATTGCATCTTTACTGGGATACTGCTTTAGGTCGCCCAGTTCATCCCAACCAATACCCATAATACCTTGAGAATAAAACTCATTCCATTTGCGGGAGCTCTCTCCTGGCGCATAGATCCAGTAACGTACTTCATTTTGGCTGATATCTCCAGTTGCAGATTCTTCATTTCTCTCACGACGCTCTTTATGTATTTCCATCCATTTATAAAAAATATCGCTGGCAATCTCCTCATCCATCGATTCAGTTTTGCCTCTCTCAGTTAACTTCCATAACCCGCGTTCCGACTTATCTATAAGACCTTCGTAAGCCAGGTAATTGCGAGCAAATGCCACCTCATTATCTAACTTTTTAACTTTACTTTGACCTCGGGTTTCGGTTATTATTTCTTCTGATAAATTCATATCTGTAATAATCTGCTTACGTACTGCTTCAGGAGTACCTTCCCCACCAAGCTTACGCAAGGCCTCTATTATAGGAGCAAACCACTTCAGAAAGTGTGCTGTTGATACTTTCTTTTCTTCACTTTCAGATGCCTTGGTTTTCCAAGCTCGAGCAGATATCTCTTGAAAACTATTGAACAGGGCATCTTCGTTGTTAAAATACTTGTTACAAACTTCCACCAGTTCCAGGTAATCATATGCCTGAGGCAACTTTTTCATTGAAGAGATAGCCTTCAAAGGAATAGCTAAAGGACTTTTTTTATCATCTAGCAAATAATTTCTATTTGTTTCATCTAAATTAAGATATGCATTTGGGCGAATCCAATATAACCCCATAGTTATATTCCATTTAATACCATGCTGCTGCCTAACCAAATCAAAGCATCTTATAAACTCACTTTTACTGGCTTCAGAAGGATCATCAGCATATGTTATTGCCGCTTCAAACAAACCCCATAAGTTAGAAATATCATTCGTCTTCCGATCTGATTCATAACCAAAAAACCAGGCTTTCAAATTATTTAAAACCGGGATACCTTCGAATGTATGAGGAACATCTGCTTTAACCTCGAGGCTGGTTCCAATTGCTCTCATTATTGCGATGCGGTTCTCATCTTTTATTCCTTTGTTAAATGAACCAAACACAGTAAATGGGCAGATGTCTTCAATAAACTCGTCGTTTTCGATGAATGGGTATTTCATATTCAATTTATCATATTCTCTTTTTATTATTTCAAGTAGCCGTGCACGATCATTTTTAAAAAGTAATAGTTTGTCAGCAAACTCAACATAATAGTCTGCCCAAGCAAACATTTCCATACTTATCTTTCACCTCGCTATTTATTAATCAATCGAAGTTATATAAATATCAAGAGCCAAGGTGGTTAAACCGCATTTACGCCTATTATACAAGGGCGGATCGATTTTCGCGAAGCATGTCCGCCTGGTTGTTATGCTAAACTACCAACCAGTACAAAGGAGAGCAGTCTTGCCAGCCTGGTTCCTACCTAACCATCTCCAGCAGTTTTTCAAAGTTGTCCACGACATCATATTTAACGCTGTTATTGCTAATCTGCTCAAAGTGCTTTTTGGCGCAGTATACCTTGGCCTGCTCGATGCCCCGAAGCTCCATGGATTCCATGCTCCCCTTGGTTTCGGCGATAAAGTAAACATGTTTTACCTTATCTTCCTCGAAGACGATGGCCCAGTCGGGATTGTAGTTCCCCACCGGGGTGGGGATGAAAAAGCCCTTAGGCAGCTTGGCATAGACCACCACCTCCCTACTGGTATCCAGGTTTTGTACAAACCTCTTTTCCGTCCCCGAATCTGTGATCACGTAATCATAGACGTGTCTGTTCACCGGTAGAGCGTTATCGCCCACGGTTCCTTTCAAGTTGTTCTGGGTGAAGATCTCTGTGCTGAAAGAATCTTCCACCTCGCTGTAGGAGATACGCTCGATAATCGTTGTCGCCTTTTCTTCGTTGATGATCCGGGCGGTTTTGATGATAAACTCTTCCGGGTTTTTCTTGAACAGGGCAAAGGTTTCAGGCTTTATTCCAGCCAGGATTTTGACAATGGTTTTACGGGTTAACCGGGTCTCCGCTAACAGTTTGGCCACCAGGTCATAGCGCACTCCGGAAGTGATGGCCGGGTTCTTCTCATAGGAAGTTTGATTCTCTTGTACAACGAATGCTTCGCCTCGTTCCAGCTGCTCTTTGGACTGGATGTTCTCCAAAACCCCGTCTTTCAGCTGGTAGCTGATGTCGGCGATGGCCAGTCTCGTATCCAGAGCAGCGATACAACGCCTGACCAGTTCAGCAGAATCGAAGTGGACGGTATAGGCCGATTTGACATTGATCTTGCTCCACAGTTTCTGGAACTCCTCTTTGTAGAAGTTGTCGTTAACTTTTAACTCCACGTTTTGCTCCCGCTCATTTTGCACCAGGGGTGTGGCTGTTTCACTGTAGATTTGGCTCACCAGTTCCACCACCGCCTCTTTGTGCTGTTGCAGTTCGGTTGGAACCTGCACCTCCCCGTTTTTTTCGGCCTCGTAGTACTCTGTGGTAAGGTTGTCCTCTTCGTCCACGTAGTTGTTCCGCACAAAAACCTGATACAGTTTGGTGGCCAGGCCGGCGTCAATGCGCACTGCCTGTCCCTGTTCGTTGGTAAGGAGATTATCCTTAAAAAAGTCCATATCGGCTTTGCGGGGCCGGTCTGAAAGGGTTTCGGCAATCTGACTTTGCAGCTCCCGG
>PXCK01000071.1 GCA_003566635.1 Balneolia bacterium
ATACTATAAATTTTGATAACATTTAAACAGAACCAAAGCCCCTGCTTATTAATGAAGCATCTCGTACAGGCGGGTCAAAAATAATAACCATTTCTACCCGCCGTACATATAAAGGGTTATTAATCCTCTAACCTGCGTGCCTGCTCACTAAATGCTTTAAGGTTCGATACTTCTTCCCAAAGTAAGATTGCTTCTTGTAAGGCTGTATCGAAAGCGTCGTTAAATACAGGGAAATATTTACTGGTATCCCAAACCTGACGTGTAAGCTCGGCTTTAGTATGTGCCGGTGGAATCCATAAATCACGTTCTATCAGTTCTGGATTTATGTACATTATGTCATCCACATAAGTTGCAGTAGCTGTTGTATCGCTAACAACCATTCCGGCGTCACTCATTTTAGACCAGAAAATATCCATTTGATCATCAGTCCACGTAAAGTCGGAGCGGAACCGCTCAAAATCATCTGACCACTCAGCATGGAACTCATCACCATAATTATCAAGGAAGTCCCGTACAAATTCAAAACCAACGTTATGCTGTCGCATAAATCCGAGAACATAACTTCTTGTGGTATCAGACTGCAATACATGATCGGGGACAATTCCACCTCCACCATAAACTTTACGTCCTGAAGCAGTTCTAAAAATGAGAGAATCGGGTAAGTCTTGAATAAAGTTACTTACATCTGTCGCTGCATCACGGTCTCTTCGAACCACTTCAAAAGCATACTCTTCACGACCTTCGCTGTAAGGTTTTTGAATCAACCTGCCTGAAGGGGTAAAGTAGCGAGAAATTGTAACACGAATAAAACTTTGATCAGCTAATTCATACTGTTGTTGCACTAACCCTTTTCCGAATGTTCTGCGACCGACAACTAAACCGCGGTCGTTGTCTTGAACGGCTCCGGCAACAATTTCACTACCTGATGCAGAACCTTCATTAACCATAACGATTAATGGTATATCACGGAATTGACCGTTTGTTTGGGTTCTGTACTGCTGATTAAAACGATTGTGGCGACTTTCGGTATAAACAATTTGTGTGCCTCTCTCAAAAAACTCACCAGCCATTCTAAATGCCTGATCTAAATAACCACCGGGGTTATATCTCAAGTCAAGTATTAAACGCTCCATACCCAACTCTTTAAGACCATTCATAGCATCCATAAATTCATCATAAGTAGTTGCAGCAAATCGATTTACCTTAATATAACCTGTCTGTTCATCAAGCAAATAAGATGTGTCAACGGTGAACAATGGAATATCATCTCGGGTGATATTAAATGTTAATGGATCCCGCATGTTAGGTCTTGTTATACCCACTTGAACTACTGAACCTTTTGGTCCTCTGAGAGTATTTACAACATCGTCCTGTGAAAAACCAACTGCCGTTTCGCCGTCAATCGTTACAATCCGATCGCCTGAACGAATCCCCAGTTGATCACTAGGGCCACCCGAAATAGCAGAAATTACGGTAATAGTGTCATTCAAAATATCAAACTGAACGCCAATTCCCTGGAAGCTTCCGGCAAATTCATCACGAACTCGATCACTGGCGGAAGGATCTATGTAGGTCGTGTAAGGATCAAGTGATGTGAACATCCCACGAAGAGCACTTTCGGTAAGAGCGTTGAAATCTTCATCGGGGAAGTTGTTCATTACATAACTGTAAGCACGTTCAAAGCGAACAGCTGCTTCCCTGAAATCACTTACGGATACATCAGTAAACGTGGTATCTAACGGAGTTCCCGAAACATCATAAGTTGAATCAGCTAAACTCGCTACAAATCCTCGAAGACTATCTTTAAAAAGTTCATCGACGTTAACATAATCAACATAGTTGTTCAGAATCATGCGTTGAGTCTGTACATATTTTTGAAGATTGGTGTTATGGTTAACATCTTTTTTTAACACGGTATCAAAACCAAAAAGCCAGAGAGCTGACAATATTAGGATTGATGTGATTCCGGATGCGAAAAAGCGTTTCATCATTTTAAGTAGTATTCAGTCTTTGAGTAATAAATTGTAGGTGTAGAATATTTAAAGCAGGTTAATTATACAAGTATAAAAACAAGTTTATCAGTAAACTACAACATATTGAACGTTACACGGGTGTATGTTTAGTATAAGTAAATCGGAATTGATGGATTTAATTCCGTGATGTGGGGTAAAAAGTTATAAAATGTATTGGCTTAAATCTTTGTTCTGAACGATATCACCTATTTGCTTCGATACGTAGGCTTTGTCTATTTCGATTTTTCCTTCTTTAATATCATCAGGAATAACATACAGAAGCTCTTCTAAAACGGTAGATAAAATTGTATGAAGCCTGCGGGCGCCAATATTTTCTACCTCTTTATTAACATGGGCAGCAACATGTGCTATTTCTAACAACGCTTCATCTGTAAAGTTAAGTTTTACTCCTTCGGATTCGAACATGGCAATATACTGCTTGGTAAGAGCATTTTTAGGTGCCGTAAGAATCTGGTAAAAATCTTCTTCCGTAAGTGAATTCATCTCCACCCGTATGGGGAAACGCCCTTGTAATTCAGGAATTAAATCACTTGGTTTATTTACATGAAAAGCACCCGAAGCAACAAATAAAATATGGTCGGTTTTTACCATTCCATACTTAGTTGATACGGTTGAACCTTCAACAATAGGGAGTAAGTCGCGTTGAACACCCTGGCGGGATACATCGGGACCGCCTTTATTATCACTTTTGCTGCCTCCGGCAATTTTGTCTATTTCATCTAAGAAAACAATACCTGAATTTTGTACCCTTTCGAGTGCTTCAGCTACTGCTGATTCATGGTCAATAAGCTTTTCAGCTTCTTCAGATAAAAGTATCTCACGAGCGTCTTTTATTTTCATTTTACGCTTTTTGGTTTTCTTGGGCACCAAATTTCCCAGCATGTCCTGCAAATTCATCCCCATCTCTTCCATGCCTTGCGGCCCGAAGATTTGCATGGTAGGTGAACCACCGCTTGCTTTTACATTAATCTCAATCTCGCGATCTTCTAATTCTCCATTTTTCAGTTTTTGACGAAACTTTTCACGGGTACGCTCATTAAGCTCCACATCACTTGCTGTGCTTGTATCGGTTGTTGACGGTAACTGTGTTTTCCCAAATCCTGCAGATGGAGTAGTTTTTTTGATAGGCGGGATGAGTAAATCGAGAATTCGCTCATCAACCATTTCAGCTGCTTTAGGCTTTATGCGTTCCTGCATCTCGGACTTTACCATATTGATAGAAATATCGGCAAGGTCACGAATCATAGATTCTACGTCTCTTCCCACATAGCCAACTTCAGTAAACTTTGTAGCTTCAACTTTTATGAATGGAGCTTTAGCAAGTTTAGCTAAACGGCGTGCAATTTCGGTTTTACCAACACCGGTTGGGCCAATCATTATAATATTGTTGGGCATGATTTCATCCCGTATGGCTTCGTCGGCGTTGAGTCTTCTCCAACGATTACGAAGGGCAATAGCTACGGATTTTTTGGCATTATGTTGGCCAATAATGAAATTATCGAGTTCCCCAACAATCTGGCGAGGCGTTAAATTTTCGAGTAATACTTTATTCAAAACGTTATTCTATTTCTAATGATGTAATATTGTGATTAGTGTAGATGCAAATATCTGCTGCTGCATGAATTGCCTCTTTAGCAATTTCCATAGCTGAGAGTTGAGCTGCATTTTTCTTTAATACGCGTGCTGCACTTAATGCGTAAGAACCTCCGCTCCCAATGGCTACGATTTGGTCGTCGGGTTCAATAACATCGCCCTGACCTGAAAGTAACAGTACTTTATCTTTATTCATTACGATAAGTAAAGCTTCGAGCTTGCGGAGATAACGATCTGTTCTCCATTCTTTTGCCATTTCGATGGCTGCACGTGTAAGATTGCCATTGTGTTCATTGAGTTTGGCATCAAACTTCTCATAAAGTGTAAAAGCATCGGCTGTGGAACCGGCAAAACCAGCGAGAATTTCACCGTTTCTCATTTTTCTAACTTTTTGAACAGTGGCTTTTAAAACGGTTTTGTCTAAAGTAGCCTGTCCATCAGCCACTATTGCAGCTTTTCCCTGATGAATAACACCAACTACTGTGGTTGCATGAATTTTCATAAATAAATTACTTGGTTTCCTGATTTTCCGTTTCTTGAACGTTTTTTTTATCCTCAGCTTCTGAGTTTTCTGTATTAGCTTTTTTCTTTACAGTACTACGTTTAACTGCTTCTTTCTTTTCACCATCCAATGAATCTTTTTGCTTTAACTCTTTAGAGATCTCAGCTTTTGCTTTTTCTATAATAGAGTTTCTGTTGTCATTTTTAGAGTCACTGGAATTATCCTTTTTTGGGGATTGTTCTGTACCGGTTTTGTTACCCTTGGTATCTGAATTAGTATCGGATTTTACCTTTTTGCGCGGTGATCTTGTAGGCTTTTTAACACGTTTAGGTGCTTTGGCTTTCTTTACTTCCGTAGTTAAAGGTATATCCTCTTTTTCTTCTTCAGTTTTCTTCTTTTTCGTACCTCGTTTTGGTTTCTCGGACTTAGTATCTTTTTTAACTTCTTTCTTTTTGTCTTTTTCTTCTTCCAGAACTCGTTTAGCATACGCTTTTGCTACATCAAGCGCATTAGGCAGATTTTCTGCATCATTACTTATTTGGGAAGACTGATTATCCTTATTATTTGATTGCTCACCGGATTTATAATATTTCGATTTAACTTTATCACGGCTGCGTACTTTGCTAGAAACACGGGTATTTGGCGATACAGATTTTGACTCAGTGTCTGTATTAGATGAACTACTTCTGCCTCTGTTATTATTGTTATTCTTTTGTTGACGTCCGTTGTTTTGCCTGCGGTCTTCTTTTTTATATACCTCAAGCATTTGGTTGTTGCGCTTACCTTCACTTTCAAGCTCAGCGATAGAGCGCTCAGTTTCGCTAATTTTCTCTTCAATAGAGCCACCGGTTAGAACGGTATCTGAAATATCTATATCGGAACCGGATAGAGTAGCCTTATAATCATTTAGAGAAATAGACTCATCCGGCATGATGTTAATCTTGAGCAAGAATTTGAACATCCATTTTAATCGTTGACTTATAAGGCCCTGACATAAAACCGAATGGAAATATGGGTTAACAAACAAATCAACCGAACGGTAATTGTATTCATATTTAAATTTTGTTATCCAAGCTTCAACATCAGAAAGTAGCGTGTTTTCTGATACAATAGTGCCGGCTCCGCCACACATCGGACAAACTTTCGATACCGATTTTACTACACTCGGGCGAATTCTTTGACGTGTTATTTGAACCAAACCAAAATCCGACATAGCTAAAACATTGGTCTTAGCACGATCTTTTTTAAACTCTTTTTTTAACTCATCATAGATTTTTTTTCGATTTACATCATCTTGTAAATCAATAAAGTCTACAACTATAATTCCGCCTATATCCCGGAGTCGTAATTGTTTTGCTATTTCTCTTGCTGCTTCAAGATTGGTTTTAAGCGAGTTATCTTCCTGAGCTTTTTTAGCTGCATATCGGCCGGAGTTAACATCAACCACATACATAGCTTCGGTTTGCTCAAAAATAAGATAACCGCCGCTCGGCATCTTTACCCTGGGGCTAAAGATGGACTCAACATCTCGCCCAATATTTAAGTGATCAAAAATATGTTCTCGTCCTTTGTATTGCTCAATATTTTTTACCATAGATGGTGCAATACGGGAAACATAATTCTTAATGATTTTGAAACTTGCAGGATCATCAACTAAAATACGATTGTAGTTTTTTGAGAATAAATCTCTAACCAGACTCTCAGTCATATCAAGGTCACGATGAAGCAGAGCTGTAGGTTTACTATTTTTTAGTTTCTCTGAAATGGCAAGCCATTTATCATGTAAATCTTTTAGATCTTCCTGAAGAGCTTCTGTTTTTTGACCTTCGGCAACGGTGCGCACAATGACACCAAATCCGTTTGGCATCATATCGGTTAGTACACTTTTCAGTCTTCTGCGCTCTTTGTAGGAGCGAATTCTTTTAGATACAGCAACGTAATCTCCAAAAGGAATCAGAACAAGAAAACGGCCGGCTAAAGTTATGTCGGTTGATACACGTGGACCTTTAGAGCCGATTGGTTCTTTCACAACTTGAACCATAATTTTTTGTCCGGATTTTAGCAGGTTGCCAAGCAAATTTTGTTCATGCATGGTCTGTTGTTTGTTACTCATACCCTGAACGGTATTTTCTTTAACCTGCTTACGAAAATCGTGAAGTTCTTTGCTGGATTCGGCAGAAATAGCATCTCTGCCATTAAGCATCATTAAATATTCTTCCAGGTGTTCGCCCAAGTCTGAGTAGTGAAGAAAGGCGTCTTTAGGAGTGCTAACATCTATAAAAGCTGCTCTAATACCACCCATAACTTTGTGGACTTGAGCAAGGTATATATCGCCAACTGAACGGCGGTTTTCAGGTGACTCAATAAAAAACTGAGCTAATTCACCATTTTCTATTAAAGCAATGCGTTTCTGTTTCTCGGTAGCATGAATTACAATCTGGTTGTCCATGAAAATATCTGATATTCATGCGGTTGCAAGTGCTTATGCTCAAGTTCGTTTCCTTATTCTGATGATAGCCTGTCAGCGACATTAGAGTCTTAAAATTAAAGAACTTTACTGGAAACCGGCTTTGCCTTGCTTCCGCTACGTATAAATTTCTGTTAGTTATTGCCGGGTATTCAAACCCATAAGATGGTACAGCAACTATGTTATTAGAGTCGAATAGGGGGCTGTACCCGATTAAAAAAGCTCGGAAACGCAATTTAGTCCATGCGTCAATTAAAATTGTAAGTATTGAATAAACTGTTAACAAGGGTGTTGAGTTTCCGAAAAGTATAAAAATCTTAAGTAGATAATATACTGCAATATAGCATCATTATAAAGAGTCATGTTTTAAAATGGATTAGAGCTTTGTAAAAGAAATTGGAGTGAGATGGCGCGGTTTTTATTTTGAGGTACTGTCAGAAAAAAACTTTTTTGGAAACATTCAATTAGTGAACCCCTTCATCTTGCCGTTTTTCTGTTTGTATTGAAATGAGACATACAGGCAATTCATTAGTCTCAAAAAAAGGTACACTACAAATTAACAGTATCTTTAGTATATACAGCGGAGCAGCCGACTAGTAGAATACTGCACGCTCTATAAAGCCATCATTTAGTGTTTTTTATATATGAAATAAATATTTAGCTCAAAATCCCCTTTTGGAATTAACCACGGATTAAGCAGATTTACCTCCCTAAAGTGAGGCAGGCAGCAGATTACCGCAGATTAATTTCATCAAAGTGAAGAAGTAACTATAAAAAATACTGCCAGCAGAAGGTCGCATATTAATTTCTATTAGCATACAGAATAATAGGTAGAAGATAGATGATTGGAGAGTATTTTATTTAGTTAATCCGGTTCAAGGTGGCTTCGCTTAGATAAAGGAGTTAGCATAAGTGAGTGCTGAATAGTCAAGTAAAAGAAGATTTACAGTTGAAATATTTATAATGTTTCAGCACCTCATAATAAAAACCTGCCATATTATTGCAATTCCGGTAACATTCTCGGTACTTCTAATCTTGTTTAGTTATTTTTAAAATTGAAAGTAGTCATACACCAACATTTGTTAGGAATACCCTACAGTCTGTTTGCTTGAATATTTTTTATATCTATATAAATCATGTGCTTAAGAATATGGTATGAAGTTTGTATAAGAGTATATTAATACTTCATTTTAATTTATTCTTTATGAAAATACGTGCTTCAATTCTTTCCATTTTATGGGTCATTGTTGTTTATTTATCATCTACAACTGCCCAAAACCAATATGAATTCACCAATGGACCAAGTGGCGAGGTTCAGGTACATCACGTTTTGGTGCAGGATGATTATTGGCTGGCTGCTATTGGTAATTATCTATTTCGTACGACCGATGAAGGTCAAAATTGGATGATGATTACTGATGGATTACCTGAAATTCATATCAGTCCATGGACATTCGCAAAATTTGATGGTTATGTTTATATGGCTGCTAACAATCAAAGCCACATGCTTAGAAGCAGTGATGGTGGCTTTACGTGGGAGCCGTACCAGGAAGGACTTTCCAGCTTTTACCGTGCTGTAAAAATGGTAGTGAATGATGGTCGTTTATTCGCTATTCCATATGGCTCAGGGCAGTTGATGTATTTGGAGTCATCGGAGGGTAGCTGGCAGGGAACGGGTTTTTCAGGGAGTATAGGCAACGGACTAAATGTGGTTGCCGGAGGAAGGCTAATGGCAAGTATAGGGTCAACACATAAATACAGTGATGATAACGGGAACACATGGATTGATTTTCCAACTCTTCCTCCAAATTCATTTTCCAGTATGGGAGCAACCGATTTTGTAAAGGCTGGCAATAATGTTATAGTAACACATAATTCCGGAGGTGGATCTACTACTCACTATTCGCCCGATGATATGACTACATGGATACAGCCTTCTCCGAGTTTTTCAGCAACTACTACCGGTAAAGAAAAGTTTGTATTCGTAAATGATGACCATATCATCGGTTTAGGGTTATCGGTAATTATGAAATCGACTGATCAGGGAGAATCATGGCAGGAAGCTACAAACCCTGAATCAAGATTTTTTGGGAATGCAGGCTTCATACAAGCTCTATCGGGGAATAGAGTTTTAGTAGGAACTAACTTAGGACTTTTTATTTATGAAGATTGGGGAGAAGGAGAACGAACCACAGTGAGTTTGCCAATTGGAAATCCGGCAGTTGAATACACACGAATTTTTAACGGACAGATGTATATGCTTGAATCTGCAATTTTGCACCGGTATAATGAACAGCAAAACAGTTGGTCAAAGGCAGTAGATTTCCGTGATTTAGGTGCATCATTGGGTCCTGCAAATATAAGTGTTACGGGTGACAGAATGTTTGTTGTAGTAAATTCGAAAGTCTTTACCTCAACTAATGGAATTGATTTTGAGGAAATTGAGGGAGTTAGTTCATTTTTACCATTATCATTTTATTCAATAGGTAACAGGTGGATTATAATTGGTGGAACGCGAGCCGGTATTTTTTGGAATGGCGTAGTTTTTAAATATAGTGACGATGAGGGGCAGACCTGGAGTGATTCCGAACATAACTTTAATCTGGGTGGTTTCCCCAATAGACTCGATCCACACTTTACCGGGTTTGAAGTAGTACATCACAATGGGGATGTGTTTATTTCGGGTACATACGGAATTCTTAGGTCAAGTGATAACGGTTTAAGCTGGCATCATGAGCGATTTGAATCATCTCATATAATGTTTTCTATGGGAAACGCCTTATTTAAAATCAGAACCAATGGTTCATCTGTACGCAGAAGTACCGATAATGGCTCAACATGGCAAACCTATATGGATGGAATTCCGGCTACTAACGCTTTCACCAGAGCGACTAAAGGCTTAGCAATGTTAGATGGTGTGTTGTACACCTATAACGATCCAACTGCTTTTGTTCCGGCTGATGAAGGAGAGCTTGGTTTGTTTGCCTTAACGAACCCAAACGGTGAATGGGAATATCAACTAAATCATCCCAAAACACCATTCATTCCAAGAGGATTGTATTCTTTTAATAATCGTTTATACGCAGGATGGGAGGGAGTTGGATTTTTTAGGTCACCGTCTTTTGGCCAGGATACATCCATCGAAAATCCTGATGAAATTCCATCAAATTTCATGCTATCACAAAATTATCCGAATCCCTTTAACCCGACGACTACCATACAGTTTGAAATGACCACTCCTGCAACTATAAAACTTGAGGTATATAATATTGCCGGTCAACGTGTTCATATTTATACACCGGGAAGGTTAAATCAGGGTGTTCATTATTATGTATTTGACGCATCAGGATTAAGTTCCGGTATGTATTTATATCGATTGACAGCCGAAAATACGGTTGTTGCCACCAGAAAAATGGTGCTTGTTAAGTAAAAACCTTTATGTGTACCCGAATTATTCACAAAAGTATGAAATACAATTCTTATACAATAGAAAGTTTTGTATTTATACAAATACCACACTCACTCAAATTTGGGTGTGTTTGAAATGCTGCACTCCGAGCGAAGCGATTCCCACGCAGTGAAATTCCATGTTAGCTGCGTTGAAGATGAAAAAGTCATGCTCAGGGTACTAAGGTACCCTTCCGCTGATTTTCCACCTTCACCTTGCTACCAAGAAAATTTTTTGGTGAATAATCCGAGTGTGGTTGATGCTCGTGTTATCGTTGTCTTACTATAAAAAATATAAGACCCGTTAGCACGAGCATTAATATTCCAAACCATTCACCATATCGTACATAAAATGTTTGATGGTGGAATACCGGAATTTCAAGTTCAAAGGCAGTTTGGGTCCAGTATTCGGTTCGATAGGCCGGTGTTCCATCTGCTAAAATCATACCTGATATTCCATTATTAGCACTGCGCACGACCGTTCTGCGCGTTTCGATAGCTCTGAGACGTGCAAACTCATAATGCTGAATGTGTCCGCTTGTATCGCCCCACCATCCGTCATTTGTAATAACGGAAATGAATCCTGCACCAAGCAACACGCCCTCACGAACCACAGCAGGAAAAACGGAATCGTAGCACACTACTGCAGGGAACAAAACATTACCAGCGCGAAATACATGCATTTCTGTCCCTAAGCCATAACCCGAATGGCGTGGCCAATCGACCCAAGGAATATTTACCAATAAAGGCAGGAAAGGGAGTCGCTCTACCATAGGAACCAGTTTGTTTTTTTTGTAATACTCAAAAGAACCATCCGGATAAAACCCTAATCCACTATTATAGAAATTGAAGTTTCGTCCAAATGAATCGGTTCGGTAAACGACGGGAAGATTGTCATCATAATAGTAATAAAACGCTGCGCCGGATATAATTGGAATTTCCCAATCAGAAGCCCGATCGTTTAAATAATGATGATAGGTTGTAGGGCGTAAGTTGTTAACTCTTCCCATTATGGCGTTTTCAGGCCAAATTATAACATCGGTATTCTCGGTAATGGCTTCATTCGTTATGGATGCAATTTCAACAAGTGGTTCAAACGCATTATTATAGCCTGCTAAATGAAGATATGAATCAAAGTTGGGCTGCGCTATAACAGCATGAATGGTTTCATCACTTTGGGTTTTTACAGTTTGTAGAATAGCAAGTGAAGCTAATATGGGGATGAAAAATGTAAGACCTGTCTGAACCCAAATTTTCTTTGTATTGGTGCTTTTTTGAATCGCTTCAAAAATGAGAACGGATACTGCTAAAGCCCAAAAGGTTATGGAAAGATAACCTGTAAACTCTATATATTGAACGGCCCAGGTTGTAGTCGAGAACGCATTGGCAATTGCAAGCCAGGGCCAGGCTAAATCCCAGTAGAGGTGAAGAAATTCGTAGGATGTCCAGGCAGCAGCGGCCAATATGGCTTTCATAAAAGCAGACACATCCGATTGCAAGACTTTTCGCATGATGACCAATGGAATAGTCATTATAGCTGAATTTGCAAGAATAGCGGCAATGCCTCCACCAACGGTAGCCATCATTAGCCAGTAGGTGCCAACAATATTCCAAATAACAAAGGCGGGATATGTAAAGTAGGCAGCGGCTTTACTGCTTTCACTTAGCACAGCAACACGCAATAAAAATACCCATGCTATAATAGTGATAAAGGGAAACGGGAAGGGTGCATACCCCAAACCGAGTAAAATTCCGCTTAGAAAGGATAGAATCCATTTGTTGTTCCAAACTGATTTCATTCTTGGGCTGATTCCTCTTTGTAGTTGCATCCGGAAACCATCACAACAAATTCTCCTTTAATACTTTTTCGGGATTCGTAATCATGCAAAATATCTGAACTCAAACCACGGTTAATCTCTTCAAATTTTTTCGTCAATTCACGGCAAACGGCTATCAAACGGTCACCACCAAAAAATTCGTTTATTTCTTTTAATAAGCGAATAATTCTATGCGGACTTTCATAAAAGATGATTGTTCGTTCCTCGCTAACAAGTGCTTCAAGTTTACTTTTTCGGCCTTTTTTAGGTGGTAGAAATCCTTCAAAAATAAAGCGATCGGATGGGAGTCCGCTTGCTGCCAGAGCTGTAATAATTGCTGTTGGACCGGGAATGGCTTCAACCGATATAGCGCGTTGGTGTGCCAGGCGGGTGAGCAGAAAGCCCGGGTCAGAAATAGCCGGCATACCGGCGTCAGAAATTAAAGCTATTGAGGATCCACCCTCAATAAGATTACAAATTTCATTAACTTTTTTATGCTCATTATGCTGATGAAATGCCATCATTCGGGTTTGAATACCAAAAGCAGAAAGTAAACGTCCACTCGTACGGGTATCTTCACAAACGATTAAATCAACACATTTTAGGGTTGAAATGGCTCGTTCGCTCATATCCGACAAGTTCCCAATGGGGGTGCCCACTACGTAAAGTTTAGGTTTTATATCAGGTGTTTCATTCATAACGATTCATCAATGATAAACAACGTGGCAAAATAACAAATAATTGAACCGAAAATCTTTAATTATATGTTAAAATGGCATGAAGCAGTACAATAAGGAATAAATGTTGCTTAACTTATGGTGGCTTAACGAAATACATTAGAAGAGTAAGGTTCTTATTGCTTCGTCATTAAAAAGAATAGAATTCCTAACCATACATTTGATTACATGAAAAACTTTAAACCGTCGGGTATAAATCACATTACATTAAGAGTTAACGATATTGATAGAGCAGAGGCGTTTTATGGCGGTTTGCTTGGGTTTGAGTTGGAACGAAAAATGGGCAGAAGTATGGCGGTTTACAGGATAGGGGAAGATTCAATCGTTTTAGTAGAAGCCGAAACAAGTTATAATAAAGAATCTCGCGACTACAGAGTCGATCACTTTGGTTTTGTGGTAGATACGCCAGAACAAGTAAACGAAATGGCTGCATTTCTTAGGGAAAATGAAGTAACGGTAATAAGCGGTCCTGCGAATCGGAAAAATGGTAGATTTTTATTTATTTCTGATCCCGATGGTAATATGATTGAAATTTTTACCGAAGAAAAAACAAAATAAGCATAGGAATGCTTACGGACGCACCGAAAATATCAAACAGAGAACAGCAAATTCTCGGGTTTATCATTCAGAACTACATCATGAGTGTTACCCCCGTTGCGTCCAAAATTCTGGCAGAAAATTATGAGCTGAATGTAAGTCCTGCCACCATCAGAAATGATATGAAGAGTCTGGAAGAGAAAGGCTATCTAAATCATTTGCATACTTCATCCGGCAAAGTACCTACCGATCTCGGTTACCGATTTTATGTGAACTCTTTGATGGCAACCCCAAGATTGAGTGAATCGGAAGCTAAGGCTCTTGATATGGTCAAAGAGAGTTTAGAACAAGGCGCAGTAAATGAGGCGTTTCATGCCGGTGCCCGGTTATTAGCGAGGCTGTCAAATCTGTTGGCGGTAACCATTGCACCTCGCTTGGCTGACGGTACGTTACAAAAAATTGAGTTAGTTAGTTTAAGTAGCGAGCGCTTATTAATTGTTTTAACTATAGAAAACGAAATTACCAGTACTGTAACCATAGAGGTTAAAGACGAACTCAAGAATTCCTACTTGAGACATGTATCGGGTTTACTTAATGAACGTTTGTCGGGCTACAAACTTCGTGAAATCCGTGCTGAAATTTCAGAAATGCTTGCAGATGTTCCCGATGATGAAAATTTGGGGTTAATCCGCGTTTTTGTTGACAGAGCCGACACCATATTTGAAACAAAATCGATTCGTAAATTTCATTTCGGAGGGATAGAGTACATTGCATTACAACCGGAATTCAGTGATTTAAGCAATTATAAAAGCATAATCGAAGTGGTGGAAAAAGAAGACTTGATTGTTCACCTTTTCGATGATATAAATGAATTTGATACAACCGATTCGGATAAAAATGTCCATTTCCGAATTGGATCCGAAAACAAATTACAGCAGATGGAACAATGCAGTATTGTTTCAGCTAATTATAAGTTGGGCGGCGTGCATGGTAAAATAGGGCTGGTAGGACCAACCCGTATGGATTACGCCCGTATGGCGATGTTGGTTGAACAATTAGCCGGACGATTAAACCGCCCATTTGCATAGAGAATATTTAGAAATCATTAAATTATTATGAGTAAGAAAAAAACAACAGAAGAAGTATTAGATGATGCGGTTTCAAATGAAGCTGC
>PXCK01000171.1 GCA_003566635.1 Balneolia bacterium
AATAAAAGCGGCTGCCAACACTGACCAAAACAACACATTTACTACACGATTTTTCACTAGAGTCTTTTTGCTTTAAATTTTAAAGTTATTGCTTACCAGGGTTTCCAAATCCCCCACCTCCCGGTGTATAAAGTTCAAAAGTATCTCCGGGATTCAAGTCTGCCTGATCCTTCCATTCGAGTTTTATTCGCTGTCCATCTTTCACAATCCATTGAGACCCGGTCATTCCCGCTTCACCCCCACCTAAACCAAAAGGTGGAATATTACGATGTTGCGTTAAAACCGATAACTGAACCGGTTCAAGAAATGTGAGTTTTCTTATAATTCCATCACCCCCATTCCATTTACCCTTTCCACCGGATTCTCTCCGAATCCTGTATTCATCCAAACGAACAGGATAGCGAAGTTCCAGAACCTCAGGGTCGGCAGCTCTTGTATTCGTCATGTGTTGATGTACAGCATCGGCTCCATCAAAACCGTTTCCTGCACCATTACCTCCGGCCACAGTTTCATAATAACCGAAATCATCATTGCCAAATAACACGTTGTTCATAGTCCCGTAACTACAGGCTGCCATTCCAAATGCTTTCAACAGGGTATCGGCAAGGCGCTGACTCGTTTCTGTGTTCCCGCCTACTACTGCCGGGCAATTGTTGGGGTTTTCGTCAAAACCCGGGTTTAGCATACATTCAGGAAGGTTAATCTCCACCCCGTTTAGCAAGCCGTCATTCAGCGGTAGTGGTTCATTTATTAATAACCGCAATACATACATCAGCACGCTATTAACTATGGATGGATTTGCGTTAAGGTTCCCATCCTGAACAGGAGAAGTACCGGTAAAATCAACGGATAAATTGTGGCCATCTACCTTGCACGAAACCATCAAAACCGAACCATCGTCAAGTTTCTCTTCAGCTGCATAGATTCCATCTTTTATATTTTCAAGGGTGATGCGGAGCCTTTGAGATGCATAATGCAGTATTTTATCCATATATGAGGTAACTTTTCCAATACCAAAATTACGTGTAAGTTTTTGTAATTCGGTAACTCCCCGATGATTTGCTGCTATTGCCGCTTCAATATCGCTGATGTTCTCCGCATAGTTTCGACTCGGCCATGCGGCTTTATCAAATACTTCCTTCAAATCATCCCATAAAAAGATACCCGATTTTGCTAGAAACATAGGCAGGATTACAACACCTTCATCAGCAAGTGTTTTTGCATCGGGTGGCATGGAACCGGGTCGGCTGCCACCAATTTCTGCATGATGCGCTCTACTTGCAACGAACCCAATACGTTTATTACCATCAAAAACCGGTGTTATGACGGTAACATCAGGCAGGTGTGATCCGCCATATCCGGGATGATTGGTTATGAGCACATCGCCGGGCTGCAACTCCTTCTCGATATTTTTATATCTCAGAACGGATTTAACACATGTCCCCATTGCCCCCAAGTGTACCGGAATGTGGGGTGCGTTAACGATCAAATTACCGTCTTTATCTAATAAAGCACACGAGAAATCGAGTCGTTCCTTCACATTTACCGAAATGGAAGTCCGCTGTAGCATCTCCCCCATTTGCTCGGCAACCGATCGAAATCGATTCATAAACAATTGAAGTTCAGCAAACTCTCCGACTGTCTTTTTAACTTCGTTCTGCCCGGATGATACCACCTGTTCAAGAAGCCAATTCCCATTTGACAGCAATCTTCCTCTCCATCCTTTTTCGATAACAATGGTATTAAATGGATCCAGCACAATACTCTCTTCCGGCAATTCACATCCGGTTTCCAGTACCCCCACATCGTAGTATTTCCAACCGGATTGACTGAAAATCGGTTTTTGATTCGCCTTTTGAAATTCTGGGGATTGAAGATTGTCTTGACCCTTTTCTTTAGACTGCTGTGCAGCCGTTACTTTTATTGATTCGAGTTCAATGGGTCTGTTTGCAGGCAAGTGCCCAAACAGTTCTTTGTATTTCTGTTTAAATTCATCAAGTATTGAATTTCTATCCCTAAATGATACTTCAACGGTTGCGTCCTGCCCCTTAAATCGTAAATGAAGTATTCGAGAGCTTATGGAAATTTCATCCTTGTTGATTCCCTGTGAAATCAAGTCATCTATAGCTTCATTCTGTGCTTGTGCAAAAACATTGCTTAAATCGTCCTTCACATCATTAAGCAATCTGAGAATCTGTCGATCGGCAATTGCTTCCATCTTTGCTTTTTGGAGACCATAAGCACTTAAAAGACCGGCATCGGTAGGAACAATAACTTTGGATATATTGAGCTTTTCAGCTACGGCTATTGCATGTTGAGCGCCTGCTCCTCCAAAGGCAACCATTGTATATTCGGATGGGTTAAACCCCTTTTGAATCGAAATCTTATGAATTGTTTGAGCCATTCTCTCATTGGCAATGTCCAAGAATCCTTGCAATAATTCATTACGGCTTACTTTTTGACCTGCTTGAGTTACCCCTTCAACTATTTCCCTAAACCGCTTCTCTGCTTGTTCTACGTTGATGTCAATCCCAAAATTTGAGGGTTGAATCTTACCGAACAACAAATTAACGTCGGTTATAGTGAGCGGGCCACCCTTGCCATAGCAGGCAGGACCGGGGTTTGCACCGGCACTTTCGGGCCCAACAAAAAGGCTTAACCCATCGAAACCACAAATTGAACCGCCACCTGCTGCCACTGTTTCAATATCGACAGCAGGAGAATTAAGGAGCGACTGCCCAACTCTGTGTTCATAAATAAGCTCGATGTTCCCATCAAACCGAGCGACATCCGTACTGGTACCACCCATATCGAAAGATATTATTTTGCAAAAATCATCATTCCCACCATACACTCGAGCGGTATCTGTTGCTACTGAAATAGCTCCTACCACTCCACCGGCCGGGCCCGAGAGCAATCCATCTTTAGGTTCAAAATGCCCCGCTCGGGTTAAACTTCCAGCGCTGGTCATAATCTTTAGGTTATCTTCACCAATTGACTCACTAATTTTCTCAAAGTAGGAGTTCATAACCGGAGCCAAATACGTGTTGATATCAGTTGTATTCGCACGCACCACATATTTAGCAATACTGCTTAAATCGGATGAACAGCTTATACGCTTGAATCCGGATTTTAGGAAAACCTCTTTGGCAATTTGCTCATGTTTCGGATTTCGGTAAGCATGCATGAAACAAATCCCAACGGACTCAAACTGACCTGAGTATTTCTGAGCGATTTTCTCAACGTCATTTTCGTTTATCGGGTTGATAGGATTCCCCTGAGCATCCAAACGTTCGGCTATTTCTATAACTTTGGTGTAACATGGCAAGTCTTTGACAACCTTAAGAGAAAACAATTCCGGCCGTTGCTGATTTCGAATTTTGAGGATATCCGCAAAACCTTTGCTTACCACCAATAAACTCTTGGCGCCTTTTCTTTCCAGAAGGGCATTTGTTCCCTTTGTAGTGGAGAGCCTGAGGCTTAATTCTGAAAATTGTTGCTGAAGTAACGTACCTGTAATTAACCGCATAGCAAATACGGGAGGTTCTTCAGGACTTTGAATTTCAGCCGGTTTTTTATCCGCTATCTCGATCGAATTATTTAACCGTAGTGTTGTTAATCCGGATGAGGTTTGTGATGCCACAATTTGAACAGAAACATCTTCCCCAAGTAGTTGAAGTGTATACCCTTGGAAAAAATTTTCAGGAAAAGGTCTTTCTAACTCGAAAACTACTTGATTTACGCCATTCGCTTTTGAAACGATTACCCGAATGGCCGAAGAACTTAAAATCTTTTCCCGAAATACATTCCCTGATGAATCCATAGCAAGGCAATCTGTGAATGTACCACCCGTATCTATAAAGAAGTTTAAACCAGCCAACGTAATTAAAATGAGTTAGTAAGAAGCTCGATTATAAGACTTATCCCGGATTATTCACCAAAAAAATTTCTTGGTAACAATGCGAAAGTGGAAAATCAGCGGAAGGGTAATTTAGCCAGCCATGGGTTTTGCTTCGCGAGAATCGCTTCGCTCGGAGAGCAGCACTTTAACCACACCCAGATTTGAGGGAGTGTGATATTTTTCTATATACATTATTTCTAATAGAATAAGATTTAAATTTCATGCTTTTGTGAATAATTCGGGTTATTAGGCAAAGTCAACACATACTACAAAGAGTTTATTCATCAAAAAACAAAAAGCTGACAGGCATATCGAATCCCATCAGCTTTTTAAAGTATTCTTAGATTCCTAAATTCTATAATCTGTCCTTAACCAACCTTTAAAGGGATATTCATAGAGTCTAAAACCTCTTTGATTTCTTTATGATGAGCACCAATTCGAATTAACTCCGGTGTTTCGGTTGTCATATCTAAAATAGTAGAATTTGCCGGACTTAGAGGTTGTTCATCATCAATCACAACATCTACTAGCTTATCAAACAAATGAAATAGATCATCCGAATACTTCGGCATTCTACTCATTGAATCTTCAGGAAGCTTAGCGGAAGTAGCAAAAATGGGTTCACCTAGTTCGGCAATAAAAGATTGACAAATTTGTGAATCCGGTACCCTGAAACCGATGGTTTTTCTCTTAGATTGAATTAAACTTGGCACCTCGCGAGTTGCGGGTAAAATAAACGTAATAGGTGCCGGTATTAACCTTTTAATGATCTTAAAATTAGCATCATTTATGTGAGCAAATTTCGCAAGTCCGGTTAACGAATCACACAATAGTGTAAATAAATGATCATCATCAAGACGACGTATTTCCTTTATTCGGTCCTGTCCGCGTTTGTTGTTGTATGTACACCCTAAAGCATATTGCGTATCTGTGGGGAAAAGCATAACCTCTCCATCTCTTAACCTGTCAGCAATTTCAAATACTCTTTTTTGATGAGGGGTTTCAGGATGAAGCTTTATTTTATCTGCCATTTTATTATCCGTTTTTTAATTTTTTAGAAGTATATAATATACTTCTATTTTATTAACATATCTGATTTTAGCACTAACTAAATTGACCTTATGTTTATAAAAAGGCCCGACAATATTTTTTTGAAGTCTATGTTAGACTTAATGAATTTGATTCATTACTATATTATCATTAACACCCCTAAATGTAAACCAATTTTTCTTTAATATGAATACTTTAGCAAAATTCTTTTGGCTTGGACATTCCGCCGTTAAAATAATTACCGAAAATGACACTGTAATTCTTATCGATCCATTTTTATCTCAAAACCCATCTACCCCGGAATCTGACAAGAAACAGGATAAAGTTGACTATATTTTGCTTACACATGGGCACGAAGACCACGTTGGCGACACCCTAGATATTGCAAAAAACACAGGTGCAAAAGTGATTTCAATTGTTGAGTTATCTCATCTGCTAAAATCTGACGGACTTGATGAAAGTCAAGCTATTGAATTTAATAAAGGTGGAACAGTTCAACTCGAAGAATTTAGTGTAACTATGGTGAGTGCAAACCACAGTTCTTCCTTTGGAGGGCGTTACGCCGGTGACCCTGCCGGACTAATTATTAAGCTTAATGACGGTTTTACGTTCTACCACATGGGAGACACCAACATTATGAGTGAGTTTGAATTGTATGGAAAATTGTATCAACCGGATCTTACTTTTATACCTATAGGTGATTATTACACTATGGGAGTGAAGGAGGCAGTTATGTCGGCCGGTATGTTAAAATCTAACAGATACGTGCCTATTCATTATGGTACATTTCCACCTTTAGTTGGCTCACCTGAAGATTTTAAAAAAGCTGTTGAAGAAACCGGATCCTCAAAAGTGATTGTCCCAAAGGCTGGCGAAGAGATTAATTTGTGATTTTCGATTAAGTTAATTTTGGTAAGGATCGGTCTCAACCGGTCCTCACTATATTTTACTATCCTGGATATAAATTGGAAATAGAATACAAAGTAATCTAAGTAACTCCTTTTGAATGCGTGTCATTAAGGATTTAAATTCTATTAGCCCTAATCATTCATATAGAATGAAAGATTGGTATTATTGAAGTGAAACCGTCTTTTTTATAGCAATTTTCACTCGTTATAGGTGTCATTTTTGGGTAAAGTTATGAATGGCAATATGCAGATTTTGCCGGCTGTTGTAATTGCGCATGTTTTATTGAATGAAATAAAAAATCATTCAATTAATGTAACTTCATGCGAATTTGTGGCCATGCCCAATCTTGTAGATGGAATATAAAATTTGGGAAATGGCCATAACATCACGAATAGCCCCGTGGTGTTGATACTGGCCTTATTGGTAGGGACGTTGCAAAATATCACCCGTGACATTGGTATGGGCATTATTATTAGAAACACAATAGAAATTGCCCATCGTACGCTATGGTAGGGACGTTGCAAATATCACCAGTGACATTGGTAAGGGCATTATTATTAGAAACGCTACAGAAATTGCCCATCGTACGCTATGGTAGGGACGTTGCAAATATCACCCGTGACATTGGTATGGGCATTATTATCAGAAACACAATAGAAATTGCCCATCGTACGCCATGGTAGGGACGTTCAAAATATCACCCGTGATATTGGTAAGGGCATTATTATTAGAAACACAATAGAAATTGCCCATCGTACGCTATGGTAGGGACGTTGCAAAATATTCCCGTGACATTGGTATGGGCATTATTATCAGAAACGCTACAGAAATTGGCCATCGTACGCTATGGTTGGGACGTTGCAAATATCACCTGTGACATTGGTAAGGGCATTATTATTAGAAACACAATAGAAATTGCCCATCGTACGCTATGGTAGGGACGTTGAATGCAACGTCCCTACCAATACCGTCCCTACCATATTCGTCCCAATTCCAAACGTCCCTACCCAATAACGTCCCAACCATATACGTCCCAACAAATAACGTCTCTACCTATAAAATCCCTACCGCAACGTTTCTACCATACGTCCCTATCAAGAACACCGATATCTACGCCTATAAAGCCAACGTATCTATCACGGAACCGGTATTATCAATCCAATTCAAAAACGAACAGAAGCCGACAATTCTCCAATACCAAATGCCGTTTCAACCATGATACCATCATACAATTCGACTATAACCAAAATCGAGTTTGCCCTAATCATACACCAAGAATTAGCAATAGATTCATTGCCTGTGGCAGGTCAGTTTCAAAAAAAGAACCCTACTCCTGCGCTCAATCCACTAAACCCTACTCCAAGAATATCCAGATACGAATAAGAGACAGTAAAGCGAAATTGGCCCTGATGGGCATGAACCATCAACCGATGCTGATCCACAAAGCCCTGATCAACAACTGTTATCGCATAGATATATTGAAATGAAACTGGATTGAACGGATAGAAACTTAAATCAACCCCCATGTCAAATCCGGGAAATCGATCACCGAGTAATTGGAATTCTCGATATCCCATAAAAAAGCCACCATCTGACTGTGGCAAGAATCTAAACTTCCGTTCTACAGAGACCGATAGGTCATGAATAGCATAGGGTGCATTATGTTCTCTATACTGATTATAACCACCCCTGAATGCCCAATACCCATAATGCATTCGCATATTTGCATTACGAACCTGCGTCGCTTTTCCCGTAAGAGGCATGTCATAAGTAAAAGAGGCGTCGAATAAGGTTCTGTTATCGTAACCAAACTCTCGAATACCAAACTGGGATGCTCTGTATGGCGAAGGTGAATATCCAATTCTTGGTTCATTCTCTTGCAACGGAGTGAAATAAAACATGGTCGGCATCACCTCTATGGCAAAACTAAAGAAAAACGATGAACCGCCCGAACTTCCTCTGCTATTACCTTTTAAACGCTCTTTAGCTTCTTCGGTTTTAGATTGGCTAAACACTTCTTGAGTAGGAATTACAAAGAGTGAAAACCCTAAGAAAACGGCTATTAATATGAAAAGTTTTTGAAACATGTTCCCTCGTATAAACTTTAATTATTTAACGACGGGAGATGATTTTTTGTTTCCCGAAAATTAGTTTTTGATACTAAACGAGTACATCAATCAATATGAAAATCCACACTAGTGGGAGGTAGAAAATTGATGCAAACATCAACTTTTTTGCCGTTGACTTTTCTCGCTCTTTCAAAAATTTAATACCGTAATACAAGAAGCCTACTCCAAGTATCAAAGAAGAAATCAAGAAAATCATGCCATTATAGCCAAGAGTGTAAAAGAGAATTGAAACCGGTATTAATAGCAATAAACAAATAATAGAAACCACTGCCGCTTTTATCCCTGAAACGTCATTATTCGGCAACATCTTAAATCCTGCTCGTGTGTAATCTTCATTACACAGCCATGCGATTGAAACAACGTGAGGAACTTGCCATAGGAAAACGATAGCGAATAACAACCAAACTCCGGGCTCAGCTATGGAGCCTGTCGCTGCAGCCCAACCACCTACAGGAGGCAAAGCACCGGGAACGGCACCTATCAAAACGTTTGAGAAGTTGACACGCTTCATAGGTGTATAAATGGCAAGATATGAAATAGCAGTAAGGGCGGATACTAATGCTGCTATCCAGTTTACGGTGAACATCAGATAGAATAATCCCGCAAAAATTAGTGTAAGAGAGAAAACTAAACCATGGCGCGCAGAGATTCTTGACATAGGTAAGGGACGCTTACTTGTACGTAGCATCAATTTATCTAAATCACGCTCAATGTACTGATTATGTGCTGCGGTACCACCTGCTATCAAAACTGTTCCGATAACAGCATGGAATAACAACAAAAAATCTACAGAACCGGCAGTCCCTAACAGAAACCCAATTGCCATACTTGCTAAAACAAGCAATGTTATTCCCGGTTTGGTGAGTTCAATGTAATCCAGAACAAGTTCAGGAACAAATGATTTAGTAAGAGATTTTTCTCCTGATAATTTCATTAGCGAAGTTAAAAAAAAGCATATTGATTTTGAGTTCCTAAAAATACCATTTTTTTGGGATATAAGGCATTTTTTTTAGTGAATATGTGTTGATAAATAACGTTAATTTACTCATTATAATTCTACCTTTTTTGATTCCATATTTATTATTGATACGCACAAATGCTTAAAAAATATTACCCAACAATCGCATTAATAACTATTATTGTTACAATCGCATTAATCTTCATTGGTGGTTTGGTTAGAGCAACAGGAGCAGGTCTTGGATGCCCTGACTGGCCAAAATGTTTTGGATTATGGATTCCACCGACTAATGTAGCCGATTTACCTGCTCAATTTAACCCTGACGATTTTAATGTTGTTAAAACATGGACTGAATACATTAATCGACTTGTTGGCGTTTTGGTTGGCTTCCTAATCATTCTCACAGCCGTTTTTTCTGCACCGTATCGTAAAATCAACAAAAAAGTAACTTACTTTTCTGTCGCTTCTTTAATTCTTGTTTTGTTTCAAGGGTGGCTCGGTGGTCAGGTAGTTCGCAGCGGATTACAACAAGGCATAATAACGCTGCATATGTTCATTGCTATGTTGATTTTATCAACACTAATTATCGGTTATTATTATGCCACAGAGCAACGATATTCCGTTACATTTAAACCTGATCTTAAAAAGCTTTTTAACTACCTACTGTATCCCTTATTTATAGTTACATTTTTGCAGATACTACTGGGTACTCAGGTTAGGGAAGCCATCGATCAGGTAAACCAAACCATCGATCGTAGTTTATGGTTGGATCAGGTTGGATTAATCGACGATATTCACAGAACATTTTCTTGGGCTGTGCTCATTCTTAGCGGACTAGTGGTTTATTTCGTGCGTAAGAACAATATAAAAGACACATTTTCTAAAGCCGCAAACTATACATTAGGCTTTGTTTTATTACAGGTTTTGTCCGGGATAGTCTTAGCTTACGGTGGTTTTCCTGCATCATTTCAGGTCATACACCTTGGATTGGCTGCATTTATGATTGTAAGTATCGTCATTATGATACTATTGGTAAAGTCTAAAGCATAGATAGTTTTTTTACGCTATCTTATTCACAAGTGCCTGAAATTACTCATTAATCATTAGAGATGATTTATGAAATCAATACTAAGTTCTATCTCACTTTTTGTTTTAACCATTTTGTTGTTTTCATGCTCAATAATTACAGGAAGCAATAATGAACTTGAGTTAAGCTTTGAACCTGAGTACTTCATTTCTAATGATAAGGTGATTGAAACGTTTAGAAGTCATAATTTTATCTCAGTTCTATTAAGAGATGATATTGATGCTGATTCTTTTATTGAATACTTAGACACTACCGGGCTTCATCTTGTTCAGAAATTTCGCCACACCAAGCCCTCTTATTTGAATCAATCTCAAAAAGAGGGTCAACTTCCCATAATCCTTAAACTACCGGAAAATATTGACAGAAATCAATATTACAGCTTTTCAACGAGTTTAAGTAATGATAGCTTTGCTTCAAATCCTTATATCGTTTATTCGCTACCGGCCTACAGCCGTGATAGGGGTGAGCATAACTGGTATTACCCTAATAATCGAATAGCTGTTAAACCTACGAGCGATAATTTTTCAATAGATCATCTAACTGAACAATTTAACATCGAGTTTGTTTCGAAAAACACTCAAATAGATCTTTATACTTTTGTTGACAACAACTTTAAAAATGGAAGTCCTTACGAATTAGCGAACAAAATTTTTGAATCCGGAGAATTCAAATACGTTATGCCGAATGGATTTTCGGAAATTGATCGTCATTAAACCCGGATTTGGCATTTGGGATACATCATTGGCATGTATTCAAAATCAAATATTAAAAAAGCTTCTAAAGCGTAATTAGGATAAATCTCTTTTGATTTAACTTACAACAAAAAAAAGCCATCCGTATGGATGGCTTTTAAATAATCCTTGGCAAAAACGTTTACCAAATACTAATTGAAGATTCCCGGAATAATGTATCCAGCAAGGTTATACCAATGAATACGAAGAAGAACAAGAATGAGAATATCAATACTACTGTATTAAATTTCTCGTCATAATATAGCCCCATAAAAAACATGGCTACTAAAGTAGCTTTGAAAGTAGCTAAGAATAGTGCTACGACTACGTCAAAAGGAGCAGGAATATTCAAATAAAAAACGGCTATCGTTACAACAGTTAGAACAACTAATGCCAGTGTAGTGGATAACAAAGTTTTTAGTGGTATTGCATGATGTGCGCTCATATTCTGCCTCCTAATCGATTAGATACATTAATGGGAAAAGGAATATCCAAATGATATCCACAAGGTGCCAATAGAGTCCTGTAATCTCTACCGGTGTGTAATAACTTGATGTATAAGCACCTTTCATGGCTTTAAGCACAAGCCAGACCATAAGCCCTATACCTATGACAACGTGAATACCGTGTAGACCTGTCATCATATAATAAATACTAAAAAATACATTAGCTTTAGGATGGTCTATTCCTTCAAAAGTATACATAGCTCCCGGCAGTATTCCCATATCAAACTTGTGCGTGTATTCGAAATACTTAATTACAAGGAATACAGTTGCTAAGAAAATGGTGATAAGCAGGTAGTTGATAATTTGTTTTTGCTTATCGAACTGAGCTGCTCTGATGGCTAGGGCTACGGTAAGTGAACTACCAATAAGCACAACCGTGTTTACAGCCCCAAGCACCGTATCCAACTGTGTAGCAGCAAGTGTAAATAGTTCAGGATTCCATGCTCTGTAAACAATGTAAGCTACAAATAGCCCACCAAAGAACATAATTTCAGTAAACAAGAATAACCACATACCAAGCTTGGCAGAGCTAAACTGCTGATCTGATGATTTAAAATGATGCTGAACGTGTGATTCCACCGTTCCGGTTGCATGAGCCATAATTATTTATTTTCTATGTATCAATAAGTTAATGGTACGTTACTAAGCTTTTGTTTCTTCTTTTGCTTTCTCTACTGATTCACCATGTTCATGATCTTCGGCTATACCTAAGGTAAACTCTGATATTGGCTTATGATAATCATAAGGACCATTATTAATTACCGGAGTATAGTTAAAGTTATGATGTGCAGGTGGGGAAGAAGTCATCCAATCTAAAGATCTTGAACCCCATGGGTTAGCAGGAGCTTTTTTACCCCAAATTAAAGAATGAACTAAATACACAGCTATGATCAGGAAGCCAACGCCAAGTACGTATGAACCAATTGTAGAAAGTTGGTGCATAGTCTGGAACTGATCGATATAACTGTAATAACGTCTTGGCATTCCCTGACTACCCATAATGAATTGTGGTAAAAAGGTAAGATTAAAGCCTACGAAAATTATTGCAGCAGATATCTTACCCCAGAACTCACTGTACATTTTACCAAACATTTTAGGCCACCAGAAGTGTAAACCACCTAAAAACGCCATTACAGTACCACCCATCATTACATAATGAAAGTGTGCTACAACGTAGTAAGTATCATGTAAGTGAACGTTTACAGAGATAGCTCCAAGCATAATACCTGTTACACCACCAATGGTGAATAAGAACAAGAATATTACCGCATACAACATTGGAGTTTTCATATCGATAGAACCCTTATGCATAGTTGCAAGCCAGTTAAAGATTTTTATACCTGTTGGAATACCAACAAAAAAGGTTAAAAATGAGAATACAACGGTAGAAAGTTCACTTTGTCCCGATACGAACATATGGTGTCCCCACACTAGAGAACCGATAAAAGCAATAGCCAAACTCGACATGGCTATAGCCCAATAACCGAAAATTGTTTTTCGCGAAAATGTTGCAATTAATTCGGAAATCACACCAAATGCAGGTACAATCATGATATATACCGCAGGGTGAGAATAAAACCAGAAGAAATGCTGATAAAGTACAGGATCACCGCCTAGAGCCGGATCAAAAATACCAATACCTAGAGTTCTTTCCATTATTAAGAGTGCTAACGTAATAGCAAGTACCGGAGTAGCGAGTACCTGAATAACAGAGGTTGCATACATAGCCCAGCAGAATAGTGGCAGTCTACCCCACGTTAAGCCTGGAGCTCTCAACTTGTGGATAGTAACAATGAAGTTCATTCCGGTTAAAATGGATGAAAAACCCATTATAAACACACCAAATGTCATTAAAATTACAGCAGAACCAGTTTGGACGCTGTATGGTGTATAAAAGGTCCAGCCTGTATCAATTGGGTTTACAGCTAGCGAAACTAATGTGAATAATGCACCAATGGAGTAAATCCAAAAGCTGGCAAGGTTCAATCGGGGAAAAGCAACATCCTTAGCCCCAAGCATTATCGGTAAAAGGAAGTTACCTAAAGCAGCAGGAATTGAAGGTATAATGAATAGGAAAACCATTACAGCACCGTGAACTGTAAATACACGGTTGTATGTTTCTGCATTCATTAAGTTTTCTGCCGGGGTAAGAAGCTCTGTTCTAAGGACTAACGCCAATAAACCACCTACAGCAAAGAATAAAACTATAGATGCCAGGTACATTATACCTATGCGTTTGTGGTCTACCGTAAAAAGCCATGACTTTAAACCCTTCTCAGCATTTAGATAATGCTCTTTGGGATTTTCATCAATATCGAAATATCTAACTTTTAGTGTATTTCCGTTGCTTGCTGTTGCCATATTATTGTAACTCCTTGATAAATTCTACTAATCCTTGAACATCGCGTTCACTTAAAACATTGATATAGTGTGATGGCATATTGTTAGGATAACCAACATTTATTTGTCTTTGCGGATACAGAATTGCTTCAACTAAATAATCTTCATCAGCGATTCTGGTTGTACCATCTGTGAATTCTCTCTCTGCCATAAACAAACCTGCAAAAGTTGGTCCAACTCTTGAGCTTCCATCTGTTGAGTGACAACCGGCACAACCTTGATTAACGTATAATATTTCACCTAATTCCGCTAGAGGCAGGGAATCTAAATCACGACCGAGTTCTTCTTCCATCCAGGCATCAAAATCTTCTTGTGATTTAACTTTCACTAATCCATTCATCATGGAGTGGCCACCACCACAATACTCCGTACAGAAGTATACAAATTCACCTTCGTTTATAGCTTGAAACCATGCATAGGTGTTTCTATTAGGCATTAAATCCTGTTTAAGTCTGAACTGCGGAACAAAAAACGAGTGTAGTACATCATCTTGTCTCGAACGCATGATTAGACGTACCGGTTTATTCACAGGCACAACTAATTCATTCGCTGAAGTTACTCCATTTGCATGCTCAAATTCCCATCCAAAAGAGAAGGCC
>PXCK01000099.1 GCA_003566635.1 Balneolia bacterium
AGAAGATGAGGGTAATGGCTCTGGGATTTTTATTAGATCAGATAACAATGGAACAGGTACAATTACAATAGATAATGTTGAATTCTCGGATAACATAAATGAATCCCAAGACGGAGGAGCTGCTAGTACAACTACTTTCTTTACTCAATCTGGTAGCGAATTGAATGTGGAAATGAGTAATATAGTATTTACTAATAATACTTCTCAAAATGATGGCACTGTAACTGGTGCATTGTTTTTAGCCCAAGGTGGAGACATTAATTTCAACATTATAAATGGACTATTTGATCAAAACTCAGGAAGTGAGTTTATTAGTGTCTTAGGGTTTGGCGCTTTTGGAGCTACTCTGCAGGGGCAAATAATTAATAGTACATTTGCCGGAAATACACTGCGTGAATCTGGTGCTGTTATTGGAGTAGCTAACTTTAATGATACCGGAAATCCTGCTTTAGATGGCATTGTAAACGTTGAAATTTTAAACTCCATCATATTTAACAATACACAGGACGAAGATGCAGTGCCCTTAATTTCTAATCTATTAGTTTTAGGAAGTAATACATCTATATCTGTCTCAAATTCCCTGATAGAAGGTTCGGGTGGTAGCAATGATTGGAGTTTAGTAGATATAACAGATGGTGGCAACAACATCGATGAAAACCCTTTATTTAGAAATTTTGCAACAGGAGACTACCGTTTAGGTTCTTATTCACCTGCAATCGATGGAGGAACACAATTACCTTTTGAAGCAGGAGAACCCGCCGAAAATATAGAATCTGATCTTGACGGCAACCCTCGGTTTTACGGGCAGATAGATATGGGGCCATATGAGTCAGGTGCTGCTGTTAAAATTACAGGTCCCGATCCATATACCGGCAAATTTGATAGCTGGAGAACGATTGCAAGTCCGGGTCAAAATCAAACTTTTAGAGAACTCTTCAGCCCGTATTGGACTCAAGGTATTGATGGTGCCAGTATCAACTTTGGCGACAGGAATATCTTTTTATGGAACTCTAACGAAGTAGGATACGAATCACCTTCTACTATGAATGAAGAAATAGATAATTTCAGAGGTATATTTTTCTATTTATTTGATGATCAAAATTACGATGGGATTCCAAATGGATTTCCTAAACCACTTTCTACTATATTTGAGGAAAATAACCCAATCGTAGACATTCCACTTTTCTCAAAAGGAGATACTAATCCAACTGACCCTGCTTATGTATTTGAAAGATGGAATCTGATTGGAAATCCATGGGCACTGCCAATAGTAGCCGAAGATTTTTTAAGTGCTTTAGCCGTTTTTGAACCATCTGTTAATATGAATCTTTATGTTTGGGACGCTGTAAATGGTGTATTAGATACTGACTACCCAAGCGGGTTTACTGATGGTTTAGGTAACGAACTTTCTGATTTCGGTCTCTATAGATTATTCAATTCAAGTACCGACTTCGTATCTCCATTTCAATCTTTCTGGGTGTATTTTGATGATGAATTTACCACTACAGACAATCGAAGAGACGTTTCTGTTAATAAGGATGATGTGACAACGGATGATATAAATGCTTCAACTCTTCTGGACATTAGCTCTGTGGAAATTCCAATTGCAATAATTGGGTCAAATGGTACAACCGGAAAGTTCTCATTAGTATTGGATGATAGAATCGAGTCAACTGAAATAACCAGGTATAATGCTTTTATCCTTACCCCTCCTACTGAAAAGTATACATTACTTTACAATGTAAACGATGGCGGGAATTTTGCACGTACACACATTCCGGAAAGTTTTGAAGGTAGAATTGAAATGGCTTTAGCAATTTCCACAACAGATAAATCAGGAGAATTTCGATTAGGTTGGAAAGATTTACCAGCTGAATTCAATCATTTGGAATTTATTCTTATTGACAACCTAACAAATGATACTTATAACTTAAATGAAGCAGGTTTCTTTTCTTTCTATATAGAACCATCTCAGCTTTTATCTAAAACAATAAAGGATGACAAAAACTTATTAATAGAAAAAGCTAAAGAAGTAAATATCCCTCCACTCCCTATGCCGGGTATCACACATTCTTCTTCACCTATTTCTTTATTAAGTGATGACTCACATCGCTTTGTACTTATCATTGATAGTGAAGCTGATGAAAGTAAACCTGAGTTACCGGAATTTGTTGAATTATCTCAAAATTATCCCAATCCATTTAACCCTGCTACTACTATAAACTATGCTCTACCCGATAACGATATAATTCGGTTGGATGTGTATAATGTACTTGGTCAACGTGTTGCAACCTTGTTTAATGGAGAACAAAATGCAGGAAGACATACCGTGAATTTTGATGCATCCAGGCTAGCAAGTGGAGTATATATTTACAGATTAAATACATCATCAAAAGTAATTACCCGAAAAATGACGCTTATAAAGTAGAAAAAGCAATCAACTGGCCAAAAAAAAGCCCCACGAGTAACTCGCGGGGCTTTTCAACATCAGGGAATTAATGTTGGATTTTTAATCTTCGTCGGTTGCACCTAGAATTTCAGCAATTGACTTTTCTCTATCGGTATCAACCTGATCAACGTTAGGACCAACAATGAGGTTTTGATAGCGTCTCATTCCTGTTCCTGCCGGTACTCTATGACCAACAACTACGTTTTCTTTCAATCCTTGTAGGAAGTCAGACTTACCTTCTATGGCAGCTGTTGTAAGTACTTTTGTTGTTTCCTGGAATGAAGCTGCAGATAACCAACTATCGGTAGATAGAGCAGCACGGGTTATACCAAGTAGAATTGGTCGGGAAATTGCCGGCTCAGCTTCTCTCGTTTCAAGCTCCGGTTTGTCATCCATAATCAACTTAGCGTTAATTTCACGGATATCTCTTCGAGTTAGCAATGTACCTAATGCAATTTCAGAACCACCTGCATCAACAACAACATATTTACCAATCAGGTTATCATTTGTTCTGTTAACCTCAAAACGATCAACTTTATCTCCTTCAAGGTAATTTGTATCACCGGGCTCGGTAATCTCAACTTTTTGCATCATTGTACGAACAATCGTTTCAATATGCTTATCGTTGATTTTTACACCCTGAAGTCGGTAAACTTCCTGAATCTCATTTACCATGTAAGATTGAACCGCGTATGGGCCAAGAATATTTAAAATATCTTGCGGTAGAATAGCACCTTCAGATAGAGCCTGACCAGCCTGAACGTAGTCATTTTCCTGTACAAGAATGTGCTTAGAAAGTGGAATTAAGTAGGTACGCTTATCTACTCCATCTTTACTTTCAACAAAGATTTCCTGAGAACCACGCTTACGATTTCCAAGTTTTACAACACCATCAATTTCTGATACTGTTGCAGGATCGGAAGGTGGGCGTGCTTCAAATAATTCTGTTACACGTGGCAGACCGGCAGTAATATCTTTAGATTTAGCCGCTTTTCTTGGAATCTTGGCAATTACCTGTCCGGCAGAAACTTTATCCCCATTATCAACAACAATGTGTGTTCTAACCGGTAGAGTAATTTCTTTAATACGCTCACCGTCTTTTACGATGATTGTAGGAACAAGTGATCTGTCCTTGGAATCAATAATTACTTTCTCTTTGTAGCCTGTTTGAGCATCAGTCTCATCAGTACATGTAACTTCATCTATGATATCCTTAAAATCAACAACACCATTCATTTCTGAATAGATACGTGCGTTATAAGGATCCCACTTACAGAGAGATACTCCTTTAGGTACAATATCGCCCTCTTCAACAAGAAGCTCAGAACCGTAAGGGATGTTATAATTTGTCAATACCTTTCCGGTGTCGTCAAGGATTCGAATCTCACCGGCACGGCTAAGAACAATGTTGAATTCTTCTTCACCATCGTTGTAAGTTACAACACGCATGTTGTCGAACTCAATTTTACCGGCAAATTTAGATTTGTGCTGA
The DNA here is from genome assembly GCA_003566635.1 of Balneolia bacterium. Classification (GTDB taxonomy): domain Bacteria; phylum Bacteroidota; class Rhodothermia; order Balneolales; family Cyclonatronaceae; genus PXCK01. The sequence goes on from PXCK01000099.1 coordinate 3,942, forward strand.
GATTCTGCCTCCAAACGTGCTGCAGTACCACCAACGTGGAATGTACGAAGAGTTAACTGTGTACCCGGTTCACCAATAGACTGAGCAGCTATTACACCAACTGCTTCACCCACCTGAACGAGTTTACCACGGCTCAAATCTCTACCGTAACACATGGCACACACTCCGCGACCTGTTTCGCAAGTAAGTACCGAGCGAATTTCTACTTCCTCAATAGATGTTTCAGCAATTTTTGAAGCAATTTTCTCGGATATTAATTGATTCGACTTAACAAGGACTTCATCCGTTAGAGGATCATAAACATCGTGCATAGATACACGACCTATGATACGATCTTCCAGACTTTCTACGATATCTTCGTTGTCTTTTAAGGCACGTATTTTAATTCCACGTAACGTACCACAATCTTCTTCAGTAACAATTACATCCTGAGAAACATCAACCAAACGACGTGTTAAATAACCCGCATCGGCAGTTTTTAGGGCAGTATCAGCAAGACCTTTACGAGCACCGTGTGTTGAAATAAAGTATTCAAGTACGGTAAGACCTTCACGGAATGAAGAAAGAATTGGAGTTTCAATAACTTCACTTCCACTTGACTCAGCGGTACTTTTCTGTGGTTTAGCCATCAGACCACGCATACCACCAAGCTGACGAATCTGTTCTTTCGAACCCCTCGCGCCCGAATCGGCCATCATGTATACAGGGTTGAATCCGTCTTTATCTTTGGTTAATGCATTGAATAGGGTTTCAGAAACACGGTTCGTTGTGCTTGTCCACTTATCAATTACCTGATTGTAACGTTCGTTATCAGTAATGAAACCATGCTCGTATCTATCTTGAATTAAACGAACATCTTCCTGAGCCTTTTCAATTAATTCCATCTTCTCGTCTGGAATAACAATATCTTCAAGGCTGAATGATAAGCCACCTACCGTTGCATTTTCAAAACCAAGACGCTTCATATTATCGAGGAAGGCAGAAGTTTGAGCTGTACCTGCATTGGCATAAATATCACCAATTAGGTTACGTAACTCTTTCTTGCCAAAAGTAATATTCTTGAAAGGCATTCCACTTGGCAAAATACTATTGAATATTACCCTGCCCGGCGATGTTTTTATCAACTCAGATTTAGAATTTCCTTCCTCGTCTGTTTTAGTAATGCGAAGATTAATAACAGAGTGTAAATCAATTACTCCCTGATCGTACGCAATTACTACCTCGTCTGATGAAGCAAAAGTTTTTCCTTCTCCTTTAAAGCCATTACCCATTTTAGTAAGGTAATAGATACCAAGTACCATGTCCTGAGATGGTACCGTGATAGGACCACCACTTGCCGGATTCATAATATTGTGAGCACCCAACATCAATACGGATGCTTCTAAGATAGCATCATTACTTAATGGAAGGTGAACAGCCATTTGGTCACCGTCAAAGTCAGCATTAAAAGCAGTACATGCTAATGGGTGAAGCTGAATAGCTTTATGCTCTGTAAGGATTGGTTGAAAAGCCTGTATACCAAGCCTGTGGAGGGTTGGAGCACGGTTAAGAAGTACAGGATGACCGTTGATAACATGTTCGAGTACATCCCAAACAACATCATCACGTCGGTCTACCATTTTTTTGGCGCTCTTAACGGTTTTAACATAACCTCTTTCAATCAACCTGCGGATAACAAAAGGTTTGTACAGCTCAACCGCCATTTCTTTTGGTAAACCACACTGATGCATTTGCAGCTCAGGGCCTACAACAATAACTGAACGACCAGAATAGTCAACACGCTTACCAAGTAAATTTTGACGGAAGCGTCCACCTTTACCCTTAAGCATATCACTTAAAGATTTTAGTGGTCTGTTATTTGATCTTACAGCATTTGTTTTTCTTGAGTTATCAAATAGAGAATCTACAGCCTCCTGTAACATTCTCTTTTCATTTCTTAAGATTACATCCGGAGCCTTAATGTCAATCAATCTTTTCAAACGATTATTTCGAATGATAACTCTTCTGTAAAGGTCATTTAAGTCGGATGTAGCAAAACGGCCACCTTCAAGAGGTACTAATGGACGTAGTTCCGGTGGAATTACAGGAACCACACGTAGTACCATCCATTCTGGGCGATTCTCTATTGTTTTATTTGCAGTACGGAAAGATTCTAATACCTGAAGTCTTTTCAAGTATTTTTTCTTTCTTAACATAGAAGTTTCAGTACGAACAAGCTCTCTGTATTTGAATGCAGCTTTGTCTAAATCAATGCTTGCAAGCATGGCTTCGATAGCCTCTGCACCCATTTTTACGATAAACTTGTCGCTATCGTCATCGTCGAGTTCTTCGTGTTCTTCCGGTAATTGAGAAAGAATATCATGATATTCTTCTTCTGTTAGCATATCACCGTGTTTATAACCAAGATCTCTTGCCATTCCGGGATTAATTACCACGAAGTTTTCGTAATAAACAATCTTTTCAAGATTTTTTGATGACAAACCTAATAAATATGCAATTTTGTTTGGTAAAGATTTGAAATACCAAATATGTACAACAGGCACACAGAGACTGATATGTCCCATCCGCTCACGTCGTACTGCTTTTCGGGTTACCTCAACACCACAACGGTCGCAAATAATACCTTTGTAGCGAATTCTTTTATACTTTCCGCAATGACATTCCCAATCTTTAACCGGACCAAAAATTTTCTCGCAAAACAAACCATTCATTTCTGGTTTGAATGTACGATAGTTAATTGTTTCCGGGGTTAATACCTCACCTCTTGAACGCGATAAAATCTGTTCGGCTGAAGCGAGTGAAATTTTCAATGCTTTGAAATCTTTTGATACGGTGTCGCTTACTGTTAGAGACAAGGGTCAACCTCCGATTTTGTTTAATTCTGAATTTGAAAAATTTTTCATAGAAATAGATGGCTACTGTTCAATGTTAACTTCGAGGCCTAATCCCTGCAATTCTTTCAGCAATACGTTGAAAGACTCAGGTGTATTACCATCGGGTAAGTTTTCACCCTTAACAATGGCTTCGTACACTTTAGCACGACCTTTAACGTCATCACTTTTTACAGTGAGCATTTCTTTAAGAATGTTTGCAGCACCATATGCATATAGTGCCCAAACCTCCATCTCTCCAAGGCGCTGACCACCAAATTGAGCCTTACCTCCAAGTGGTTGTTGAGTAATTAAAGAGTATGGACCTATTGAGCGGGCGTGCATCTTATCCTGAACCAAGTGGTTAAGTTTCATCATATAAATGTAACCAACAGTAGTTTTTTGGGCAAAACGCTCGCCTGAACGACCATCATACAAGTATGTTCTTCCGTCTTCAGGAAGTCCGGCTTCTTTTAGCCATGCTTGAACATCATCATATTTAGCACCATCAAAAATTGGGGTCGCAAAAGTAACCCCTAATTTTTTTCCGGCCCAACCCAGAATTGTTTCATAAATTTGCCCAAGGTTCATACGAGATGGTACACCAAGTGGGTTAAGAACTACGTCTACCGGAGTACCATCTTCAAGGAACGGCATATCTTCAACCGGAACAACTCTGGCAACAACACCTTTGTTACCGTGTCGACCGGCCATTTTATCACCAACCTGAAGCTTACGCTTTTTAGCTACGTATACTTTAGCCTTTTTAACAATTCCCGGTGGTAGTTCATCTCCAACTTGAATCTGGTATTTATTTCTTTTTGATTCAGATTCATACTCTCGACGAATTTTGGCATAATTATCAAATAACTTATAAATAAGCTTGTTGATTTCATCGTCCTGGCACCACTGTTGTCTGGCTTTAATTTCCATGGGGTCACCAAGTTCTTCGAACGTTGGTTTGCGATACTTTTCACCTTTTGGTAAAAGCTCAGCACCTAATAAATCTACAATACCCGGTGAAGTTTTATCTTTGAGGAGCTTATACATTCTGTTTGCCCACTCAGTATTCAAATTGCCTACTTTTTCGGCTAATTTTGCATTTTCTCTTTCTACTAATTCTTTCTCTTCTTTTCTGGAAAGAACTTCATCTTTCTTTCTACTGAAGAGTTTAGTATTAATTACAACACCTGATACACCGGGAGGAGTTTTCAAAGATGCATCTTTTACATCGCCTGCTTTATCACCAAAGATTGCACGAAGTAATTTTTCTTCCGGTGTCGGATCACTTTCACCTTTAGGAGTAATTTTTCCAACTACAATGTCACCCGGTTTAATTTTTGCACCAACACGAATGATACCATCTTCATCTAAATTTCGGGTTGCTTCGTCACTAACATTAGGAATTTCTCTTGTTAGTTCTTCTTCACCTCTTTTGGTATCGCGAACTTGTTGCTCAAATTCAGAAATATGAATAGAAGTATAAATATCTTCTGAAACAATCCGCTCACTTATTACAATAGCATCCTCAAAGTTGTAGCCTCTCCAAGGCATAAATGCTACTAATAGGTTTCGACCTAATGCTAGTTCGCCATCATTTGTAGCAGTTCCGTCGGCAATAGGTTGAGACTTCACAACTTTATCACCTACCTTAACTATAGGTCTTTGATTTGCACAGGTATCCTGATTCGTTCTTTCGAATTTTTTGAGATTGTATTCAATTACACCATCATCAAAAAATGCCAATTGTTCTTGTTCAGAGCGGTTATACTTAATTCTGATAGTGTCAGCAGAAACGTATACAACTTCTCCGTTTCCTTCTGCTGTTAAAACAGCACGAGAATCACGGGCAGCGTAGTATTCCATACCGGTACCTACAACCGGTTTCTCCGGACGCAGAAGAGGAACACCCTGACGTTGCATGTTCGAACCCATCAATGCACGGTTCGCATCATCGTGTTCTATAAATGGGATTAAAGAAGCAGCGATTGAAGCAATCTGGTTTGGAGTAACGTCCATGTATTCGACCTGATCAGGACTTGCCAAACCTACGTTACTATCACGAAAACGTGAGAAAATTTCATCACTTTCGAAAGTAGATTTTTCAGTTAAAACTGCATTAGCCTGAGCAATAATCGTTTCATCTTCTTGTTCTGCTGCCAAATAATCAACTTTATCAGAAACTACACCTTTGCTAACTTTACGATAAGGGGTTTCGATAAAACCAAAATCATTCACCTTGGCATGCACGCATAAAGAAGAAATTAACCCAATATTTGGACCTTCCGGAGTTTCAATTGGGCACAAACGACCGTAGTGAGTGTAGTGGACGTCACGAACCTCGAATCCGGCACGTTCACGAGTTAAACCACCTGGACCGAGAGCAGACATTCTTCTTTTGTGTGTCAACTCCGCTAATGGATTAGTTTGATCCATAAACTGCGATAGTTGATTCGTACCAAAGAAGGTGTTAATCACACTAGAAACCGTTCTGGCATTCACAAGATCCTGAGGAGTAAACTGCTCAGCGTCTCTTGAGTTCATTCTTTCGCGAATTGTTCTTGCCATACGTGCAAGTCCAAGTCCGAATTGTTGAGCCAATTGCTCTCCAACTGTACGAACACGTCTATTACTCAAGTGATCAATATCATCTACAGTAGACTTCATATTCTTAAGTCTTATCAATTCTTTGATAATTGAAAGAATATCGTTTTCTGTAAGAGTTCTTGTATCGAGCGTTTCGTCAATTTTAAGTCTTTTATTTAAACGATAACGACCAACTTCCCCTAAGTCGTAACGTTTATCACTAAAGAATAAGCGCTCAATTACAGCTTTACCGGTTTCAATATCAGGCATTTCACCGGATCTTATCTGGCGATATACTTCGGCCAGAGCAGACTCTTGATCGGTAGTGTTATCTTTTCTAAGTGTATTGATGATTACAGAACGATCGGCGTCTTCCTGGCTAAGTTTTAAAACATAAACTGATTTAATACCTAACTCTTTGATTGCCTCGTAGTCTTCGAGAGTTAATTCATGCTCTCTTGGTAAGATAATTTTTTTACTAACAGCCTCGACAACTTCACCTGTTTCATCATCTACTACTTCCTGAACTTCTTCACTAACAATATCGGTTGCTAGTCTGCGACCAACTGCATCATTAAAAGCTTTTTTCGTTTTAACGGACAATTCTTCAGAAAGATCAAAAATATTAAGAATATCAAAATCTGATGAAAACCCTAAAGCACGCAAGAGCGTAGTAAGGGGTAATTTTTTCTTTCTATCTATATATGCCCATAAAACATCTCTAATATCAGTGGTAAACTCAATCCAAGAACCTTTGAAAGGAATAATTCTTGCTGAATATAGCTGAGTTCCGTTAGGGTGCATAGACATACCAAAAAATACACCGGGCGAACGGTGTAATTGGCTTACAATAACTCTTTCAGCACCATTAATTATGAATGTGCCGCTTTCGGTCATCCAAGGAAGTTCTCCAAGAAACACTTCCTGTTCAATTGTTTCTGAAGCTTCATCAGTTTGATCAATAGCAGAAAGTCTTAACTTAGCTTTAAGAGGTACAGAAAATGTTAGCCCTCTTTCTTGACATTCCTTAATGCTATACTTTGGGGGATCAATACTGTAGTAGAGAAATTCCAGGATATTTTGTTCTCTGGAATTTGTAATAGGGAAATGTTCGTTAAAAATGCGCTGTAGCCCGACCTCTTCACGGTCTTCTGGAGCTACATCCATTTGGGTAAATCGTTTATATGAACCGACTTGGATATCTAAAAAATCAGGATAATCTAAAACTGATTTTGTACTAGCAAATGTAATGCGGTTCGTGAAGGGAAGTTTATTGGATTCTTTAATCAAGGATGCCTCACGATTAGGATTTAAATATTCTGTTAAACAGATAAATACATGCTCAAAGATGTACCTTTACCAGTACAACTTTGTGCATGTATTATAGGCACCAAAAGCCAACACCTAAATAGGTATTGGCTAATGATGACAAAATCATAGAGCTAATTATTTGAGCTCTACTGCAGCTCCAGCTTCTTCAAGCTTAGATTTGATTTCTTCAGCTTCCTCTTTGCTTACGCCTTCTTTTACATTAGAAGGAACGCCATCAACGAGGTCTTTTGCTTCTTTCAAACCTAAACCTGTAATTGCACGGACTTCTTTAATTACACCGATTTTCTTTCCACCGGCTTCTTTAAGAACTACAGTGAATTCAGTTTGCTCTTCAGCAGCACCCGCATCTCCACCAGCAGCAGGACCACCTGCTACAGCCACAGCTGCCGCTGCAGGCTTGATGCCATATTCTTCTTCAAGAATAGTAGCAAGGTCATTGGCTTCTTTGATGGTGAGGTTAACTAACTGCTCTGCAAGGGTTTTAACGTCAGCCATTGTTTTTATCTCCGATTGTTGTAAGGGTTTATGTAAATTCTAATTAGTTTTCTTCTTTTTCAGCGATCGTTTTCACAGCTCCAACAATGTTAGAACCTTGTGATTGAAGAGCACCAACAACATTTGTTATAGGTGCCATCAACAATCCTAAGATATCGCCAATAACCTCTTCCTTCGATTTCATTGAAGAAAGGGTATCGAGTTTATCGGCGCCAAATAAGGCACCTTCTATAACTGCAGCTTTAAACTCGGGCTTTTTATTCTCCTTAATGAATTTTTTAAGGATTTTGGCAGGTTTTGCCGGATCGCCGCTTAAAAAAGCAAATGCAGATTGGTTTTCAAGGTGGTCGAAAATACCGTCGTAGCCACCAACTTCTTGCATAGCGCGTTTTACAAGAGTGTTTTTAAATACTTTATATGTAATACCCTCTTTGCGGAATTCAGCGCGTAGCTTGTTTACTTCTGCTACAGACATACCTTTGTAGTCTGCCAAATAAACAGCATCGGTATTCGACAGTATTTCAACTATCTCTTTTTGGACCGCTTTTTTTTGCTCAAGTGTTGCCATTTTTATATTTGCTTAGCTTGAATTATTTTGAAATTGATGATCTGTTGATAGGTATACTAGGACCCATAGTAGTGCTCATGTAAACACTCTTGATATAAATACCTTTTGATGAAGCAGGCTTTAATTTAATTACCGTACTTAAAAATGCTTCAGCGTTTTCTAAAATTGATTGCTTATCAAAACTAGATTTACCAATAGTTGTATGTAAGATACCATACTTGTCCACACGGAAATCTATCTTACCGGCTTTTACTTCGGTAACTGCATTGCCAACATCCATTGTTACAGTTCCACTCTTGGGGTTAGGCATTAATCCTCTTGGACCTAAAACTCGACCAAGCTTACCCAACTTACCCATAACATCCGGAGTTGCTACAATGACATCTATATCTGTCCAACCACCTTCAATCTTTTCGATATAATCGTCAAGACCAACATGATCAGCACCGGCTTCACGAGCTTCATCCTGCTTTGCAGGATTAACTAATGCTAAAACTGTTACACTTTTACCAATACCGTGGGGAAGAGATACATTGCCTCTCACCATTTGATCAGCTTGGCGTGGATCTACACCAAGTCTTACATCTATATCTACAGAAGAGTCAAACTTTGTAGTTGATGTCGACTTAATTAATTCTGCGGCTTCAGCGAGAGAATACTCCTTACCGGGTTCTATCTGCTTTAAAGCTTCTTGATATTTTTTTCCTTTTGTTGCCATATTTCTTCTCGACTCCGGTATTATTTAGATCTGTCTACACGAATACCCATACTTCTTGCAGTACCTGCTATCATTTCAGCAGCAGCTTCTACATCGTAAGCGTTCAAATCTTCTAGCTTAGTTTGGGCAATTTCTTTACATTGAGTAAGAGTTACAGTAGCAACTTTAACTCTGTTAGGTTCACCAGAACCGGACTGGATACCGGCTGCTTGCTTTAGAAGTACCGGTGCCGGTGGCGTTTTAGTGACAAATGTAAATGATTTGTCGTTAAAAACTGTAATCTCAACGGGGGTAACAACACCTGCTTTATCCTGTGTTTTAGCATTAAATGCCTTACAGAATTCCATGATGTTAACACCTGCCTGGCCTAATGCCGGACCAACCGGAGGAGCAGGGTTAGCCTGTCCACCTTTGATTTGCAGTTTTATTACTTTTTCTATTTTCTTAGCCATAATGGTATAATACTATTAAACTATATAACCTGTTTGCTGGTGTTATGCTTCCGGTTCTACCTGGTTAACGTCTACTTCTACAGGTGTCTTTCTGCCAAAAATGCTTACCAGTACTATTAATTTTAATTTTTCGGGATATACTTCTTCAATAATTCCATCGAAATCCCTGAATGGTCCATCAACCACTTTTACTAAATCACCCTTTTTGAATGGTATTTCAACCAATCCACCACTTGCTACAACTTCTTTGTCGTGTGAAACTTTTCCAAGAATTCTATCAACTTCATCTTGACGAAGTGGCGTAGGCGTTTTCTCCTTTTTGTCGTTCTTCAAAAAACCGATAACTGATGGAGCGTTTGAAATCAAACCGTTTATCGACTCATCATAAATACCTTGATATAAGATATAACCCGGAAAGAAATTCTTCTCTCTAGTTCTTTTTTTACCAGAACGAATTTCAATAACGGTTTCGGTAGGTATAAGAATTTGATGAACTTTATCTTCTAAACCTAGTTCTTCAATTTCTCTATACAGATGTTCCTTCACTTTTTTTTCGTGTCCGGAAAAACACCTGATTACATACCACTTTATATCTTCTTCAGTAATCATCCGAATATTATCTCCAGTATTCTGGTATAAATCTGATCAATAAAGAAAATAAACAACGATATAATTATGGAAAAAATAACTACAAGGATAGTGTTATCCTGTAGTTCTTGGGTTGTTGGCCAGGAGATTTTGTTCCACTCCTTCTTAACGCCATCAATAAAAGTAGTTGTTTTACTCATTCTTGTATTAATTAATTTGCACGGGTGGAGGGACTCGAACCCCCAACCGACGGTTTTGGAGACCGTTACTCTGCCAATTGAGCTACACCCGTACTGACTAAAAATAAATTAGTCTAAAATTTTACTTACCACCCCGGCCCCTACGGTACGACCACCTTCACGAATCGCGAAGCGAAGTCCTTCTTCCATAGCTATCGGTTGAATTAAATCTACGGTAAGGGCTACATTGTCACCCGGCATTACCATCTCTACGCCATCCGGTAATTCACAAATTCCGGTTACGTCTGTGGTACGGAAGTAGAACTGTGGACGGTATCCTTTAAAGAACGGCGTGTGACGTCCACCTTCATCTTTACTCAAGATATAAACCTCACATGTAAACTTCTTGTGTGGTGTTACACTGTTTGGCTTACATAGTAC
>PXCK01000210.1 GCA_003566635.1 Balneolia bacterium
GAAAGCTCCGGTGACACAGCGACCAGAAATAATCACTCCGTGTACTGTTATTGAATTAGCTATAAAGGATGCGGAACTTTGATTATTTCCGCTGTGGCACAACAGCTTTCCCTCTATTTAAATACAGCCGTGATTTTTGGTTACTTTTTATCTAGAAAAAGTAACACTAAACAAATAACCTATATCTAAAGTAATACTGCGGAGCAGCCGGAAAAAGTTATTGGAAAACCGTTATAAAACCTGTTATTTGTCATCAAGTAAAAAGGGTATATGAGCATTCCAACACCTCAAAATAAAAACCTGCCAATTAACTGAGATTATGGAATAGTTTTTATTTTGAAGTGCCGACAAAAATACTTTTTTAATGGATTCGATAAACTAACCCGGATTCTTCACTAACATATTTTCTTGTTAGCAAGGCGAGGGTGGGTAATAATCCTATGGAATAAATAAAAACTTTAATAATCTTCGGCACCTCAAAATATTACTCATTATTGAATATTACTTCTTAAATAGGACACATTTTTTCTTTCTTTAATCCATTGGCAGGTCTTATTTTAAGTTCAAAATTATTACTAAAATCACAAAAAAAAATGGACTTTATCAAGCAATTAGGTTTAAACGATTTAAACAAAGGAACATCTACCGGAAGAGTATTCCTTGGGAGCGAAAATTCCGAAATTATTACCAGCTACAGTCCGGTTGATGGCTCAAAAATTGGAAGTGTAACTGTAACTACTAAAGAAGAGTATGAGCAAGTAATTACAACTGCTCAGAAAGCCTTTGAAAGCTGGAGAAAAATGCCGGCTCCACAGAGGGGTGAAATCGTTCGTCAGATTGGGAATGCGTTACGCGAAAACAAAGATGCACTTGGTAAATTAGTTTCCTGGGAAATGGGAAAAATCTATCAGGAGGGCCTTGGCGAAGTTCAGGAGATGATTGATATCTGTGATTTTGCTGTTGGGTTGTCTCGTCAGTTATATGGCTTTACAATGCATTCAGAAAGGCCATCCCATAGAATGTATGATCAATATCATCCATTGGGAATTACCGGAATTATTTCAGCTTTTAATTTTCCGGTTGCAGTGTGGAGCTGGAATACGATGCTTGCAGCAGTTTGTGGTAACGTAATGGTGTGGAAGCCTTCAGAAAAGACACCGTTGACCTCAATAGCTTGTCAAAATATCATATCTAAAGTACTTAAAGACAATCATATAGATGAAGGTGTATTTTGTCTGATAAATGGTGATAGAACCGTTGGTGAATGGATGACAACAGACAAACGTGTACCATTAATTTCTGCCACCGGTTCAACCCGGATGGGAAAAGAGGTTGCTGCTGTAGTAGGACAAAGACTCGGTAAAACCATTCTTGAGCTTGGCGGTAACAATGCAATTATCATTTCTGATAAAGCCGATATTGAAATGGCAGTACGTGCTACCGTTTTCGGAGCTGTAGGAACAGCCGGTCAACGTTGTACTTCAACAAGACGTCTTATCATTCACAAAGATGTATTTGAAGCGGTAAAATCAAGGATTCTTGATATTTATAAAATGATACGTATCGGGAATCCACTTGATTCTGATACACTTGTTGGACCATTAATCGACACAGATGCAGTTGATAATATGCAAAACGCATTGAAAAAGCTGAAGGAAGAAGGTGGTACTGTTCTTTATGGTGGAGAAGTGTTAAGTGGCAAAGGATATGAAAATGGCTGCTACGTGATGCCGGCTGTTTGTCTGGCTGAAAACCATTACGAAATCGTACAACACGAAACTTTTGCTCCAATTTTATATTTGATGACATATGAAACTCTGGATGAGGCTATTGCACTTCATAATGGTGTAGTTCAAGGTTTGAGTTCTGCTATCTTCACACTTGATTTACGCGAAGCGGAAACCTTTTTAAGTGCGTTAGGTTCAGATTGTGGCATCGCTAATGTAAATATAGGGACGAGTGGTGCTGAAATTGGAGGTGCATTCGGTGGTGAAAAGGAAACAGGCGGTGGGCGTGAGTCCGGCTCTGATGCCTGGAAAGCTTATATGCGACGTCAGACGAATACCATTAATTGGGGTACGGAACTACCGCTCGCTCAGGGTATCAAATTTGATGTTTAGCAATTAAACGGTTAAAAAATCTTAAAAGGCACAACAATTCGGTTGTGTCTTTTTTATGCTAAATCGTAATATTTTCGGATCACCCATTCAGTACCAAGCAGAAAAATTACCAGCACAAACCACCAATAGGAGTGATGCGCTCTTTTTACATCTGTTTCGATTTCGGTACGCTGGTTCAATAAGCCTGCTTCTCTGAAAATTGATCTGAAACCATTCATATCATTCCATTCAAAAAATGCTCCTTCGGTATTCTCTGCTATGGCTCGTAGTAAGCCATCCCGACGAATGGTATCGGTAAATTCGAGTGAACTTTCATTTACAGTAAATGACCCGTCTTGGGTTTCAATCTGAGTGTTTCCACGCAGTGCAGTTGCTTCGTAAGAATAATTACCGGCCGGTAATGTTCCTATATCCAAAGAAAACCTCCCACCACCCAGATTACGCATCGCAAATGTCTGCAAATCTTCTCCATTTTGATTGATGTTAACATCAACGCGGGCATCATTGTCGGGGCTGCCTGTTTCGGTTACCACATTAGCTCTGAAAAGTATAGGCTCGCCTTCATCAAAGGATTGGCGGGTGGTTGAGATATCCAACAGATTATCGGAAGTACTTGAAGCCGTCCATTGAACTAAATTCGAGAAAAACTCTCCGTAAAATATTCTGTAATCTTCATTAAGGTTTTGACTCCATAAGTGCCATTTTTGAGCATTGACCTGACTTACTCGTACATTGCCTACCTCTCGGATTCCAACTAATGGTACTTCAGAAGGCGACCCTCTAAAGCTAATGTTTAGCAAAGCCCGTGCACCTTGTGTTAATATATGATTGCGAATAGGACCTCTAAGTTCGGGTGCACGATTTAAATCCGGGATATCTAAATCCAAAATAGGATGATCATTTTCGGCTGTATTAATTACCGGAAGAAGTGCATCAATGGGTGTATTACCGGTATAGGTAATTGGCTGTATGTTATCGAGGTAGTTCGGTAGTTCACTATGGTTCGTCAATGGTGTACTGATAAGCATCACATTTGTCTGAGAGATTAGAGAACTGATTTGATTGTGTACTTGTGGAGGAATATTATCGACCGGATAGCCGTGCAGAATTATTAAATCCAGCGTATCTGCATCTACAGGCAAGGGACCGTTCAAAAAACGATCTTGTCCTGTCCATGTAATTTGGTTTTGCAGGATAGCTTCATCTGTTGCAAGTAAATGACGAAGTGCTCTCACATCCGGATGGATTTCAAACGCCAGGTGTAAAATACGTAACTGATTATCAAGTACAGAAACAGTAAAATTATATCGATTATTCTCAGTAGAAAACTCTCCACCCAACTCCGGTATCTCAATGCGAAAATTTTCAGTTCCTTCATCTTCCAAGAGAACATCAAACTCAACACTATGAACAGAACGATTCTCTGATGTATTAATCGTTTGGGTGTCGACTAAATTGTTATTTCGGAAAAGACGAACATCGACCTGTCGGTCGGGGAATCCTTCATTGACGATTTCGGCACGAATTGGCATTCTTGAATTCGTAAAAGCAGTTGGGTTATAAAAAGCAGAACGTACGAATACATCTCTAACTCTTGACGTATCGCCGGCAGCTACCACAAAGAAAGGGATATCCATTCGAGATGCCGCATTAACCGGGTTTAAACCACGATTAAAAATTCCATCTGAAACAAAAATAACGCCATCAAAATTAGTGTCACTTTGGGCAAGGGTGGTGAATGAACGATTGATATCTGTAATGGTACCGCTAAGGTCTAAAGAGTCTGCGGACATTGGAAACAAGTCTCTGTCAAATCCAAACGTATGATAACGAACGGCTGTAGTATCATCTAATGAAAGATTGTTAATGATATCTGAATATGAATTCATGCCATCCCACTCGCCTTTTCCTATAGACAAGCTTTGGGTGTTATCCAATACGACTGCAACATTTTGTTTGAACACTAGTTCGTTCTGGGATTCAAAAAAAGGATTAAACAAAAGTACAAAAAGGATAACGAGGGCAGAGGTTCTGATTCCTACATTCGTCCATTTTAGAGATACCGGCAACCGTGTATTGTTTTGATAGGTCCACCATGAAATGCCAAATGATAATACAATTGCTGCTATCAGCAAAAGTATTTGGATATCTGATTCAATTCCAAGATTCATTTAAAAGCCGTTATCAGGCGTTTTCGAGTATTCTTTTAATGATGTCTTCCGATTTGATACCTTCAGCCTCGGCGGCATAGTTATTAACAACCCGGTGACGTAATACAGGAATTGCAATAGCCTTAATATCATCTTCAGTTACATTAAACCTGCCTTGCGATAATGCTCTGGTTTTACCACCTAAAATTAAATATTGAGAAGCTCTCGGACCTGCGCCCCAAGTCATATACTGATTTACGAAGTCAGGTGTATGCTCAGAGTTTGGTCTTGTCATAGCAACAACTTTAACAGCAAAGTTTAATACACTTTCAGGTACAGGTACATGACGCGTTAAGTTTTGATATTCGCGAATTTGCTCTCCATTTAAAATCTCAGAAACTTCTGTTTCAAATGCTGTAGTTGTACGGTTTACAATGTCCATCTCTTCTTCAAAACTTGGATAATCCAGCCAAAGGTTGAACATAAAACGGTCTAACTGGGCTTCCGGTAGAGGGTAGGTACCTTCTTGTTCAATTGGGTTTTGCGTAGCAAGAACAAAAAATGGTTTCTCCAAAGAATAAGTTGTACCCGAAGCTGTAACATGATATTCCTGCATAGCTTCTAGAAGAGCAGCCTGAGTTTTTGGAGGCGTTCTGTTAATCTCATCAGCTAAAATAATATTTGAAAAGATTGGTCCTTTAAAAAATTTGAATTTCTTATGGCCGGTTTTGGAATCTTCCTCAATTACCTCGGTACCTGTAATATCTCCTGGCATCAAATCCGGTGTAAATTGAATACGGTTAAAACTTAGATTCAAAGTTTTTGCAAGGGTGCGAATAAGGAGGGTTTTAGCCAAACCGGGTACACCAATTAATACGCAATGTCCGCGTGAAAATAAGCTGATTAACAGATTTTCGACAATATGTTCCTGACCTACAACAACTTTACTAATCTCATTTTTAAGTTTTTCGAATGATTTTTGAAATTCTAAAGCCGCCTCTTTTGAGGGTGTATTTATCTCTGACATTTAAAAAAAATTTGATGAATAGAATGAGTAGATAGGTATTAACGTAAGCTTGTATATGGGTTGTCAATGCGATATTCAACATATACGTTATTTCGCATTCCTCTCACCCAACGATCCATAACTTCCATTCGTTTATTTTGAAGTGCAAAGTTCGCAATAATATCGTAGTCCATATCTAAATTTGCTACATGCTCAGGAATTCTTCTGTTTAATAGAACAATTCTCAAAGCCTGTTGACGTGTATTTCCGGAACCAATAGTAAACCTTACGGGGTCTGATATCTCGCCTTCTTCTAAGTTTAAAATGGCCCGATATAGGGCAGGATCAAGTTCTTCTGTAACCAAGCGACGTTGCCCGGATTCGGGGTTAACCACGCGACCACCTCTTTGAGCAGTCATAGGGTCTTCACTGTGTTTTCTGGCTAAGTCACTAAAGCGAGCACCGTGTGTTTCAACACTATCACGAATAGCATGAAGTTTTTCACGGGCAAAATCCTCATCCATTTCATCTTCAGGAATTTGAATCAAGATATGGTTGGTTTCAATTTGATCACCTACTCGGCGATTTAAACGAATCACATGAAAACCAAAACGAGTTTCAACTACTTCGGAAATTTCGCCGGGTTGAAGTGCAGCTGCAGCTGCAGCATATTGCGAAACCAGATCCGACAGTGGCATAAGGGGAAGGAATCCGCCATTGGAAGCACCCGGACCGTCACTGTGTCTGCGTGCAAGCGTTTCAAAATCCGCTCCGTGTACCACAATCGAATCTCGAAGTGTACTGGCACGGTTAAAAGCAGCATCACGAGCAGCATCTTTAGTAGGAGGAATTGCTACTATGTGAGAAATTTCAACAGACTCAGGGATGATGGGTATAGAATCCTGCGGAATTGAATTGAAAAACTCAATGACCTCCGGTCGTGTAATATTGATTGACTGAATTTTTTGACCTCGAAGTCTGTCAACCATAATTTCTCTTCTGAATTCATCTCTGTATTGAGCTCTAATTTGTACAAGGCTTTGTCCCAAAGCGCGTTCAAGTGCTTCTTCACTACCAACCTGAGCAACAAGGCGCTGTATCTGTTGATCCATAGCACGGCTAACTTCATCCCCCGTAACAACAATCGAATCAATTTTTGCCTGCTCGAACATTACATAATTGTCAATAACACTTTCCAAAACATCATACCAAATACGGTCTGTGTATTCAATGCCTCGCTGTTGCGCCATAATTTCGGCTATTCTAGCGTCAATATCACTTCTAAGAATGATGTTGTCGTTGACCATTGCAACAATCTCATCGAGTACTTGCCCACTTTGTTGGGCTTGAGCATTTTCGACTTTAATTGCAGTTAAAATGGTAATTGATAGTAATATGAAAAGTAAATATCGCATGAGTTTGATATTGGTCAATAGTAGTTAATTAAAATATTTCGACAAGATTACTGTTTTTAGCCTCTCGTACTAAACTACGTTTATAGGAGTCTAAAAATTGTTTTTTTTTATCATTTAGCAGCCATTCTTCAATTAAGTACAATGCCCACTCTAAATCTGGTATATCTCCTTCAGCCCGATCGTCAACAAGTTGAATAAAATGATAGTTATCATTTATAATTCGATTTGGACTAACTTCGGTAATTCCCATTCTTCGGGCAAAAACCTGAAGTGGAGGGAAATCTTCTAAAACGTTACTTTCAGCATGAAATATTCTTGAGTTTGATATTGAATATTCAGGGTCTACTGAATAACGAAGCGCAATTTCTTCCCAATCCAAGCCCATAAAAATCTCTGAACGTGCTTGTTCGGCGTCTTCCAGAGTTTCAGTTATCATATGATGGAACTGCAAATGTCGTTCAGGCAATACAATAGATGAACGATGCTGGTTATAATACTGCATAACTTCATCTCTGCTGACCGTAATTTCCGTTTGATTAACAGAAACATAATCAAGTAAAAGCTCAGATAACAGTTGTGTTTTTAGCTGTGTATATCTTTGTTCAAATTCTTGCGAATTAGCCAAACCTAAATCAGATGCTTTCTTTGCAAGCACTTGGTGTTGTATCCAATTTTCAATAATGGATTGGGCAAAAAATGAACTATCAGCCTCTGATGCAGAAGCGGGGAGAAGACCCATAAGATTATTTTCTGTTAAAGTATTATCACCAACTTTGGCTAAGATACGACTATCATCCTGCTGTTGAGGCTTACCGCAGGATGATAATAGAACAATTGATAATATTATATAAAGGAATTTATAGTTCAATATTTTCCAATAGCCTTTTTAGTTGCTCATGATCTGCTTCAGCTCGGTATTTTTCACGCATTTGATTCATCCACTCTCGCTCTCGGATAGGCTGATACTCGGATGCAATTCGCATAAATGCCTCATCGAAGGTCATGTTTCTTGGTTCAAGGATTTCAACTAAATGCATGGTTGTTGGTCTGTTCCTGAATTCAAAAATTTCAGAAAATTCACCTTCATTTAAACCTGCCAACATATCAAAAGGAAAATCATTTAAACTATTTACGATATCTGTTCTGATAATTAAACTCGGTAATTCATTTCTTAAGCTATCGATTTCTAATCCACTTGATAATAAATCCTGAGCTTTCAGTATTACAGAATCTGTATCAGCGGAAAGTCGATAGAACCGATAACGTTCACCAAGACGATATGCATCAGGATTAGCATCAAACATTGCTCTTAACGCAGTTGTATCTTGTGCAGAATGTGTCCAAACCGAATCCTCTGTAACTTTAAATACAGCCAAGCCTTCTAAATAGCTTAGGCTTAATCTTTCAAATTCAGGAAATTCACGTTTAGTAGCCGGGATTACATGACTTTCAGTAACCTTGTTTTTAAATTCAACTAAAAACCTTGGGTTATAACGCGCACTTCTTTCACTCGGCAAGATTTCATTTATGTAGTTGATGTAATCCTGAACGGTATAAATTTCATCTTCAAAACGGTAAATGGGCTGAGTTTTGAGTGAGTCTTCAAAGGAAATCAAGGGAAAATTTTGCCCATGATTAGCTGAAACTACTTCCATAAAATTTGAGTAGGATTCGGAGTTTAAACCCTCGTCGGAGCGTTCTCTAACTAATGCTAAAGTAGTTTCTTTATTGTTTCTGTAGCGAGGCAGAGAACGCAAACGCTGGTATAATTCATCTCTTAAATGTTGCTCGGATGTATATGTTCGTATTGAGTCGAGACGTACAATATGTACACCGTATTCACTTTGAAAAGGCTCCGAAATAGTTCCCTGACCTTCAACAGCCATTACATTTTCAACAAATAGAGGCTCGAAACGATTTATGTCAAGCCAGCCGATATCACCATTTCTGGGTCTTGATTCCTGATCGTCTGAATATTCCTGAACCAACTCATCCCAATCTGCCCCTTCTATAATCATGTTATGAACCATTTCTGCACGTTCATTAGCATCTGTAACGTTGTAGCCCTCGCCACGCATTCTAAAGAAGATGTGTGAGAAATTACGATCGGGTTGTCTTTCACGTACTTCGTGAACTTTGACTACATGATAACCAAATTGGGTACGAAACGGCATGGATACAGAATCTACCGGTGTGGAATATGCAACATCTTCAAAAGGTTTAACAGCCCATCCCGCACTCATAAAACCAAGATCACCACCAACTGAGCGACCTTGTTGGCGACTAGAGAATTCTTCAGATACCGCTAAGAAGTCTTTTTCATCAGAGAAGTACAACTCTCTAGCCTCCAGTAGTCGGTTGTATGCTCTGGCAGTGTCAGCAGGTAGCGCATCTTCCGGCACTGTTATTAGAATATGAGATACATGACGCTCTGTTTGATATCTTTCAACCATTTCATCCAGTAGTTCTTCTCGAAGTCTGTTTTCAAGCCAAAAAGGATAAACCGTTTGCATTTGATATTGATGAAGTTCATTTTGGATATCATCTTGTTCAAAGTATCCGGCATCTCGTGCTATTGCCAACTTTGTGCGGTAATCTATGTATAGATCAAGAAACTCTAACAGTTCTTGTTTTCTAGCCTCTCTGTCGTCTTCGTTTTCGACTGGAGAATTGAAAAAACTTGCTTTTAGATCAGTAAGTGTGATCGGGGTACCATCTACACTACCTATTATTTCATTTGATTCGGATTGGCTTTGATTAAAAATCTGACATCCGGCAAGGAGCAATGAAATTGCAAACAGATAAACAGGGATGGTTAGCTTCATACTAGTTTTAAAAATTTTGTTTAGAATAGTTTGGTAATTGAAAAAATGTATAGACTTATAAAAATAAGATTTTTAATACACATGCGCACAAACGAGTTTGAATTAATAAATAGTATGAAAAATTTGTGCGAAGAAAATTACTTGAAGGGTTGATTGGGTGGCCTTTTATTAATGGTTGTTAATCAACATCCCAAAAAAAATGACTATTAATCCGAATTATTTACATAAGTATGAAAGACAATTCTTGTACTATTGAAATTTTATAATTTAGACAAATGCCACACTCGCTCAAATTTGGGTGTGTTTGAAATGCTACACTCCGAGCGAAGCGATTCCCACACAGTGCATCGAACGAAGTGATTCCCGCGAAGCGCAATTCCAAGTTAGCTACGTTGGAGATGAAAAAGGGGAGTGCTGGGTATTCTCCGCCTTTAGGCAAATATTAAATTCTAAACTTCGATTCAAGTGAATTTTTTTTGAACCGTGTAGTAACTAAAATTTAAAATGGAGCAGTTTATTACTGACGTGCTCCATTTTTATTAGCGTAAAATTTTATTAAAATAGTACTCCTGCAATAGTTGCAGTCATCATATTTGCCAATGTTCCTGCAATAACAGCTACCATGCCAAACTTGGCAATTTCGGATTTTCTAGATGGAGCTAAACCTCCGATACCACCAATTTGAATCGCAATAGAACTGAAGTTTGCAAATCCACAAAGTGCAAAAGTAGCCATAAATATGGTTCGTTCTTCAAGTGCACCTTCAGCAACAAATTGGCTCAAATCAATAAATGCGATAAACTCCGTCAATACAATTTTAGTGCCTATCATAGACCCTACGTTAATAGCATCTACCCAGGGGACGCCAATTATAAAGGCAAGTGGTGCAAATATTATACCTAATAATCCTTCAATACTTAAGGTAAAATCGGTTGCAGCATGCAGACCGGTTGCATCTCCAACCCAGCCCAAGAAGCTGTTGAACATAGCTAATAAAGCAATAAAGGCTAATAACATGGCACCTACATTTAAAGCCAGTCGTAGACCCTCAGCCGCACCAGATGAGGCTGCTTCTATACCATTTGAATCTGTTTTTTCAACTTCCATTTTTACGTTACCCATCGTTACGGGTTTGCCAGACTCGGGATACAAAATTTTTGCAATAACCAAAGCGGCGGGAGCTGCCATTAAACTTGCACCTAATAATTGTTCAGCAAAAAGCTGACGACCAACTTCTATCGTCAGTTCGTTTGCTATAGCATAGCTGTCACCTAACATTTGAATGTAAGCCGCCATAATTCCACCCGCAATAGTAGCCATACCTCCGGTCATTACCGCTAATAACTCACTACGAGTCATTTTTTCGATATATGGTTTTATCACAAGGGGTGCTTCGGTTTGTCCTATAAAAATATTGGCAACTACAGATAAAGATTCTGCACCGGATGTTCCCATGAGTTTTTGCATTCCGCTTGCCATTATTTTAACCACAAACTGCAGGATTCCATAATGGTACAATATAGACGTAAGAGAGGCAAAGAAAACGATAGTAGGCAAAACCTGGAAAGCAAAGAAAAAACCTAAACCCTCACCAAGCTCCGGTGATACCTGACCCGGGCCGATTGCTAATATTCCAAAAATAAACTGTGCACCTTCGGTAGTAAAATCAATTACCTTAACAAAGAAAGACGAAATTACGCTAAAAAATAATTTAGGCCATCCTAATGGGGAAAAGAATTCTGCCAAAGCAGAACCTTTAAGTATAAAAATCGCAAGTGTAAGTTGTATGCCAAGTCCAATACCAACTAGCCGCCAATTGACAGCTTTTCTGTTATTGCTAAATGCCAAGGCAAGCCCAAGTATAAAGGCCATACCAATAATGCCACGAATTATTTCCATAAATTTAAATAAGAGTTAACGGTCGGAATCAGTTTCTGAAAATTTTTTAAAAGGTTTAATTTCTCTGCCACGTTTTTTATCAACAGGTGGTCTAAAGCAGCGCCTTGATCTTGGTTCGTAGGCTTCTTTTTCTCCTAAAAGAACTCTTTCGCTACTTTCAGTTACTCGTTGCGAGAAGTTAGCAACATCACCACTCTCTGAGCAAATAGCATGAAGTTTTGTAACATATTCAGCAATAGCTAATAAATGTGGCATTGGTTCAAAAGGTTTTCCCATAAAGTCCATATCTAACCCTGCGATGATAACCCTTTTACCGTCGTTTGCTAAAGAATTAGCGACATCAACTAATCGGTTATCAAAAAACTGAGCTTCATCTATACATACGACTTCTGCATTTCCTGTAATTAAAACTATCTGATCAGCAGTTGATGCAACCAAGCCGGGCAAAGAGTTTTCGTTATGGGATACAACATCCTCATCATGATATCGCTTATCAATGGCAGGTTTAACAACAACAACACGCTGGCCTGCAATATGTGCTCTTCGGGCTCGCCGTATTAACTCTTCGGTTTTGCCACTAAACATACCCCCACAAATTACTTCAATCCATCCGGATTTAGAATTTAGTATTGTTGGTTCTGTGAACATCTACAAAATGTATAAAGAATGATGATTAGATAAAGAGCATAAAATCAGATAATCGCCCTTAATAATCAAACATGGAAATGAACTTGGAGTATTTTTTTTCGAAATGTTCAATATTAAGAGTTTTAGAAGCACTAGTTAGCGTTATTAAACTTTGTTGAGTTACCGAATAAACTTTGCAGCGAAATCAATTAACTTCTTTTTTTTATCAGTGTAGGGTGGAGAGAGAAGGTCTGCAGCAGAAAAAGGCCCCGGTCCGGTTTTAAGAAAAGACAAAATATTTGAGAACTCAAGAAAACCCTCATATCCATGGGAGCGACCAATACCACTATTGTTAACTCCCCCGAAAGGTAAGTTTTTATGTACATAGTGACTAAGTACATCATTTGCTACTATACCTCCTGTAATTACTTCTTTTCTAAAGGTATTGATCTGAGCATTTTTTTTAGTAAATATATAACCGGCAAGAGGACGGGGTTGATTTTTTATTTTTTGCAATGCTTCGTCAAATAGGTCATAAGTCAATACCGGTAAAACAGGCCCAAAAATTTCTTCCTGCATAATTTCCATTTCAAAACTCACATCACTGAGTATGGTAGGCATCACAAATCTATCTGATATATCAATCTCATTTCCAATATTTGCGGTAGCTCCTTGACGAAGCGCATCATCGATTAGATTTTTAATCCGTTCTGTATGTGATTCTGTCACAACTCCGCAATAATCACTATTTAGCCAATCCTCTTTACTTGTGTAGGGATAGAAGTCCTTCATGAATTTATTACACAAATTAATGAATTCATCTTTAACTGAGTGATGAACTAAAATATAGTCTGGTGCAATACAAGTTTGACCGGCATTTAAAAACTTTCCCCAAACTATTCTTTTCGCAGCATTTTTCAAATTGGCGAAGTTGGATACTATGCATGGTGACTTCCCGCCAAGTTCTAAGGTAACCGAACATAAGTTTTTAGAAGCTGCTTTCATAACTTTTCGACCAATGGCGGGACTACCGGTAAAAAAAATATGGTTGAAGGGTAGAGAAGTAAGGTGTGCACTAACTTTG
Organism: Balneolia bacterium; assembly: GCA_003566635.1. GTDB lineage: Bacteria > Bacteroidota > Rhodothermia > Balneolales > Cyclonatronaceae > PXCK01. The sequence goes on from PXCK01000210.1 coordinate 13,127, forward strand.
GAATCTCCTTCTATCACTATTACCTGGTCTTCCGAAAATACTTCTCCAATAATCTTTTTTAGTATAGCAGAAGAATTTGGGGTGAATTCGGAAGGTTTAATAATAACTCTATTACCGGCAGCAATAGCAGAAATCAAGGGAGAGACAACCAAATTAAATGGGTAGTTCCAAGGAGCAATAATCAAAACAACACCTTTTGGTTGGGGTATTTTGAAAGCTTTTGAAGTAAAATGCAGGAGTGTTTTTCTAACTTTCTTAGGTTTAGTCCACTTTTTGAGGTTTTTTATAGTACTTCTCAGTTCAGATATTAGAGGGATTACCTCTGTTAAAACTACTTCTGAGCTATTTTTTCGAAAATCTTTATAAACATGGTTTCCAATACTTTCACGGTTGTTTTCTATTGATTTAAGAAGTAATTTCAATAATGCTTTTCTACTATGATGGCTAACAATTGAAGTTTTGCTTAATTCCAATAAGTGGTTAAAGGCATTCTCTATATTTTGCATTACGTAGATTTTTTACATTAAACTTTCTTTATAGTTGAAAATATCATATTTTTGGCTTTATTGTACTCTGTCTTCTTAACAATTAATCATACAAACTATGAGAACAAACATACTAAAAGCGGGGATTTTAACAATCCTTTTAATTGCTTCAACAGTTTTTGCTGAAGCATTCGGACAAGAACAGCACAGACGGTTTAGCATCTCTATACATGGTGGAGTTTCTTTTGCTGACGAAACTCCTGGTGGACGTCTTGGTGGTGGTTTTGACTACAAAACTGAAACAAATCCAACATTTGGTGGTAGTATTGCTTACGCATTAACACCATTTTGGTCAATGGAAATTTATGGTTCTATTGCAAAATTTGAGGCTCACGATGATGTAAGTGCTCAATTTGATTACACAACTGATGTTATTGCCGTTTCTTGGAGAAACATTATACATCTTAACCAATTATTAGGAAC
>PXCK01000076.1 GCA_003566635.1 Balneolia bacterium
GGAGGCATAATCGGCAGAGAAGATGATGGGGAACTGAGTCATTTAAGTGCCGATGTTAGTGTAATAGGCAGGTCGTATGTCGGAGGCGTTTTTGGCTTTGTAGGAGGTCACGTCAGATATTCTTACTCCGAAGGAACTGTAAATGGTACTTCTAATTATACAGGTGGGTTTGTAGGAATTGTTGGTACTGGTAGCGAAGTATCAGATTCTTATAGTACCGCTGACATTACAGGCAACAGTAATGTTGGTGGATTTGCGGGGCAGATCTATTCGCCTTATGCTGGGCGGGGTACTGTCCACCGCGTATATAGTACAGGTGCTGTTACCGGTGATGGTTTATCGGTAGGTGGTCTTATTGGTAGGAATCATGGTACCATAACACACTCCTATTGGAATACCGAAACATCCGGGCGGACTGAAAGTGCAGGTGGCTCCGGCGTGACAGGCTTAACAACCGCTGACATGACCTTCCCTTACGCTACAGGCGTTTATGCGGAGTGGGACTTCGACACCACCTGGTCACACGATGAAGATCACTCATTAAACGAAGGCTACCCACATCTTGGTTTTGGTCTATCAACCTCAACCGAAAACGAAGAAGACTTGCCAAGACAGGTTAAGCTTCATCAAAACTATCCTAACCCGTTTAATCCTGTTACCAACATACGTTATGAATTGCCACAACAGCAGGAAGTACGTTTAGAGGTATTCAATGTACTTGGACGAAGAGTTGCGGTTTTAGTTAGTGGAAGTCAGCAAGCCGGAAACCACATTATTCAGTTTGATGCAAGCCGCTTTGCAAGTGGAATGTACCTCTACAGATTACAAGCCGGCAATGTGGTGCAAACGCATAAAATGATGCTGGTAAAGTAGTTATTGTTCAGTTTAAAAGAAGATTATTAATATAGAAGTATAATTTAGAACTGGCTCCTGCGCTATTTAGGTATAAAAGCAGGAGCCGGTCTCAATGTTAGTGGCTATTAAAAACTGGGGAATTCAAATAAATTAGTAATTTGATTTTGCTAACGGTGGGTTGCTCCGATAGATGTACGTTTTTAATCGAAACAAATGAGTATTAACCAGCAATTGTGGACCAATATTTGAAGCGACAAAAGACCGAATAGTAGTACTCACTTTATCTGCTTACCAGAGTCGGATGTTCATAAGTTGAGAGTTTGATACGACAATGAAAAATTTGATTTAAACAAATACAGAATATTTAATAAAGACAAACCATATGAAAAGATAAAAACCTCTACAGCAACAAAATATAGTGGCTTGCAAGAAATCTGTGGTATTTTGTGATAGTTCTAATCATTTTAGTCATCATTGACATATTCCCTCAGGAAAGCCGTTTGCTAAACAGCGTTTCACTACGTGCTCTTGACTTAAACCATGTTATGGGTAGACAGGCCTTTTTGTGATTGCCGTTTTTACGGTGAGAGTGATAGAGGTCTTCCTTATCCATGCACGGGAACCTGAAAAGTTACAGCTTAAGAATAAACGCTGAAGAACATGAAAAAAACGACCTGGAAGAGAAGCTGGTAGCTTACCGCCTGGAAACAAGGCAAATGGCTATTGGTATGGGTTTGTTTATTGGTATTCTCATTAGTGCAGCTGGATTTCGTCTGCTTAATGACCTGATAGAAACGGATGCATTGATCAACCTGTCAGATTTTCAAAAGCAACTTTTTGTGGTCATCGATATTATCATAACCGGGGTAATCATAAGCGGCGGTAGTGTTGCGATTGATAAAATTGCGAGTAGATTCAGCGATTACTTCAACCTAGACCGAAACAATGCATGAAAAGTTGAATAAAACGGCACAATACAACCACAAGGATAAAAGGCACAGCAGGCTTTACGATTGAGCTTGACAATTTCCCTGTTAATTTACTTTTTCTTGAGTAGCTGTAGAAGCTTTTGACTCTTTTAAATATCTGAAAATAGGTAATTAAACTCTCGGCTCTATATTTTTTATTTTTCACTCAAGTTTAAGGATATTAGTCGGCTGAGCTTAAATTTTCATCTATCATAAATAAAATTCTTGTTATCTAAAAATAGGTTAGATCTTAAGGCGATTAATCGGACAAAACTAATTATTCTTAAGTTAAAGAATTCATTTCAACATCATCAAAAAAAACCATGAGACCAAATAACAAAAAAGTCATTGTAATTGGTGCCGGAATTTCCGGGCTTGCAGCGGCTCGTAAACTTAAAGAAGCCGGTTTTAATGTTACCATACTCGAAGCTCAGGATAAGGTAGGCGGTAGAATTCGAACAGATAGAAGTTTATCGATACCATTTGAAGAAGGGGCAGGGTGGATTCATCGTAACAAGGGGAATCCCATTACCAAGCTGGCTAATAAAGCCGGTGCTGAAACCTTTAAGACAGGTTACAACAGTATAAAGGTATATGATCAAAATGGGTCAAAATATACAAAATCAGTTGTAAGTGAATACGAGCGACAATATTGGAAAGCACTAAAACTGGTACGCAAACACGGTGATAAAGATGAAAGTTTTGAACAGGTCTTCAACAGATTATATCCCGGCTATTTAGATAACAAGCTCTGGAAGTATATGCTGTCCGCAAATTTAGAATTTGATACCGGAGGCGATATTTCTAACCTTTCATCAACCAATTTTTATGATGATGATGAATTTGAAGGGAGTGATTTGATTATTACAAGCGGGTATGATACCATCACTAACTATCTGGCAAATGAACTCGATATTCGGTTTAACCATAGAGTATCCGGTATTGATTATTCATCATCAAATATAAAAATTACGGCAAATTACATAGATTTTTATTGTCAATTTGTAGTTATTTGTGTTCCGTTAGGTGTTTTAAAAAACGATATTATTACTTTTAAGCCGGAACTGCCAAGCCAAAAGTTAGAAGCAATCCAATACACCCAAATGGGTAACGTCAACAAGTTTTTGCTTCAGTGGGAGAAGCCCTTTTGGAATACCAAACTCCATTACATAGGATATACACCGAACCTTAGAGGAGCTTTTAATTTTTATTTTAACCTGAGAAAGTTTTCCACGCATAATGCATTAATGACGTTTTCTTTAGGTGGTTTTGCAACGGAAACAGAGCAAATGACCGATGATGCTGTTATAGAAACCATCATGCATCACCTAAAAAATATCTACGGCAATGATATACCTGCACCTATAAATTTCTTAAGAACCAAGTGGGGACAAAACAAAAACACCTTTGGTGCATATTCCTTTGCAACAACCGGAACAAGCTCATCCAATTTCGATATAATGGCAAAAGAAATAGACAACAAGGTGTTTTTTGCAGGTGAACATACCAGCAGAAATTATAGAGGCACCGTACATGGCGCCTATTTAAGTGGCATTAGGGAAGCAGAAAAGATTAGTGTTTTGTCTTCTATGAAGGATTAAAACTATTGTGCTTTTTTTGAGTAAAACCAAGCTAATGCACCAATTAATGACCAGAAAGCAGCATATACAAATGGGATGAACGTAGATTTCAATCCACCCGAAATAAGCGCAGGTGGTACTTCGCCTGCAGCTTCCAGCATTTGTAACACCTGGATTATCCCAAGCGACTGTCCTATAATTCCAATTATCATGGTTATAAGTACTAACCCCAACACTTGTCCCTGAGTTGAAGTGGCAGCCGGGTCTTTAATAAGTTTTACTGATAGTACAGCAGTAGCTATTCCGGTTATGGTAATTAGTATCATCAGTACAGGTCCACCCTGCAAAAAATAGTCAAACATAAAGTTCTCCGTTTTGTGAAAGTTAACCAACCTGCCTTATTTTGGCGGCAGGTATATTCACAACAACAATAAATATAAAGCATATTAAATATACACTATATGCTATGAAAGACATGGATTTCACGATAAATGACACGAATTAGCAGACGTATGCATCTGAAAAAGTCGCTAAAAATTTGAATTTTTCTCAAACTATGAAAAATTTTCAGAGTCTTTTCCATTTAGGGTACTGGTTAATTGCCTATGCAATACTGATTGGTATATTTTCAATAGCAGGTGAGCTTATTCAGGGTGTACTTTTTGCATCAATACTTTTACCGATAGTTGTGGTTGCTACCTATCTATTTGTCTATAAATTAGTAACGGACTTATGGTTTAGGGGCAAAAAGATGCTCTTCATTCTTTCAACGATTGTTTTGCTGGCAGTGGTTATCCAAATCGAGCTACTTTTGGTTGCATCCTTTTTGATTACGTTTGGGGAATATGAGATAATAAAAGTGAACCCAAGTTTGTATGATATTTATGTGATGGTATCAGCTACTTTATTAGTAGCACTCCCGGCCATGATTATTGAAGTTGCTCAACAATGGAAGTTGTTGCAAGAAAAGCCATCACCAGAGAAAAATAAAGTCAATCAGTTAACAGTGCGCTCACAAGGAAAAAATGTTCTGGTTCAAATATCAGTCATTCAATATTTAGAAAGCTATGGTGATGTCATAAAAATCAATAGCGATGACCGGATTATCTCGATCAGAAAAAGTTTATCTCAATTGGAAAAAGAACTTCCGGGATTCATAAGAATCCACAGGTCGTTTCTGGTAAATCCAACTCATATTCAATCATACACATCAGAAACTGTACAAATCAACAAAAACGAACTTCCCGTTGGCCGAACTTATAAAGATGCCTTTTTGAAGAAAATGGATTTGATATCGAATGGTTAACTGAAGTAGTCTTAAATAAGTTAGTCTATTATTTTTCCTATTAATTTCTACAGTGCGATGCCTTATTTCTGGCGCCTGAAAGAAAATAGGCTGAGTACTTATAAAATTTTCCAACTTTCAGGTTAAGGTTTTGTGTCGATAAACAGATTGTGACCTACTTTCTGACGCCCAATCAATCCTTATAACCCCAAAGCTCTATCATTAGGATTCAAGAAATATCATCGAGTAAGAAGGTTCCTGTTTTTTTAATTCCACAAAAGAATGCTTATCCTGTTAGCTATCATTACCTCAAAACGATCAAAAAAAACTTCTTATATAAATGAATAAGCTTATTGCCGTTTCCTTAATTTTCTTGTGCTCTTTTTTTCTCTTAACCTCCTGCCTCGACTTAAACGAAGTTCAGGAAGGTGTAGATATGCTAAACCCATTTGCTGATGCAGAGTATAATGGCTCTGTTACACTTTCAGGTGACTACACAGGTGAATATGGCATGTATTTTAGAGCTTTGGTAGGTGATAATATTGATGACGAGTTTGTAGAAGAAGAGTACTATGTAATGCGAATCATCGGTCGTGATGTCACAGGAGAGTTTGGCCTCAGACAATTTGAGCTTTTAATTGATTTTATTGAAACGGAAGACGTTTTAGAAAATATTGAAGTTGGTGTTTATCCGCTCCAACAAATAATTGATCCCGGAGCAGATGCAGGTGTTTATGGTGCAAGTTTCCACTGGCATACCGGGGGGCAAAATTTCACAGAATATTGGCGTGATGTAGAAGGAGAGCTTAGAATTACCGAAGTGGCTGATTCTCTTAGAGGTGAATTTGAGTTTAAAGTTTTTCGATCGACCAATCAACATGAATATGTTGAAGTTACAAATGGATCTTTTGCTATGGATTTGATTGAGGATATAATCATTTCAAATTGATTTACCCCAAGTTAAAACAGGTGCAATCAAAGTGAATTACACAAAAAAGTTCTCAAAAGAATAAAACGCACCTACAGATAAAAATTCCTTTTAACTCGATTTTATTACCTAATTGATAGCTACTTAAATACCTATCTCAATCTGGAAACGAATATACCAATCACTTGCAGTTGATGAATCCGGAAACATAAGGCGGGTATTGGTTACTTCTGTCTGTAGTTTCAATGCGTGTTCCCAAATATATCGGGTTAACCCAAAACTGATTTGCTCGCGCTCGGGTTCAAGTTCTTTGATTTTGCTACCCGGCTTTAGGAATGAATACCTGCCAATTATTTCATAATCTGACGGAAATATGTAACTCAACTGAAAGTCATAACCTGAGCCGACTTGCACAAAGTTGGTCAATTCCTGGTTAAGGGCATCCACCGTAATTGGATTTTCAGTAGTTCTGTTCATCCAGGCTGTTTGAAAGGAAATTCCGCGATATTTTAGCATAGCATCCAAATGAATGGACGTTAAAGCCCGGCTTTCATATAAATCAGAACCGGTTTGACCTCGGGTTCGTTTAGCCCCCTGATTATAGTGATAGGTTGCTCCAAGTAATAATTTCGGCGTTTCTTCTCGTTTGATGTCACCCTCAAACAATGTCCCATTTCCCAGAAATGCTCCTAACGGATAAAGTTCTAATCGAGTGGTGTAAGCTAATTTTGTATCGGCATTTCGAGTATAATTTCGACCATCACCTGTGCTAATAGCCGATTTTAAAGCCCAGGAAAACCGTTGAGTATCTTCGTTTTGGTAATTCAGAAACAGCCCATAATCCCTATCAATCGTAAATCTTGCATTATTAATACTGCGATCGGTTAGCTGCAAAGCACCCGATGAATTCACGCGTTGACGGTTGCCGGGTAACTTGGTCTGCCCAAAACCAATACTCCAATATCTGTTTGGTTGATAATAGAAAACGGCATCACGAATAATATTAATGTTATCGCCCGGTGTAATAGCGCCTACATCTCCGGGTGCAAACGAAAGCTGAATGGCGTAAAGAAATCGGGGATCACCAACGAACCCATCAAAGCGTAATCGTAAGCGCCTGACTACAGCTTCTACACTGTCATCGACATCTTCCCGAATTAGGTATGTGGCACGGTTTGCATCCTGAAACGGATGTTTAAACGAAACGTGCTGTCGGGCGTAGTAAAGCCCAAACCCGATCCATAACTATAGAAAGGGAGGTTTGGGAAACGAATGTCATCGCCCAATTCTCGCGTTTCGGTAGATTGAGAAAATGCAGCTGTAGCTGTAATAATGAAGATTAGAATAGGTAGAAAATATCTCATGCATCGAAAGATTAAATTTGATGAAATTTATGAAACCTTACGCACATCGAATGTTAACAAATCATTAAAAAAATAACGGACACCCCCTCTCGGAGATGCCCGTTGCTTAGCCTTCTCAGGCTGCTGGGGAAATAATTGATGTTGATATTATTTAACCAACATCATCTTGCGAGTAAGAGAAACATTGTTTGATGTCAATCTGTATATATAAACACCTGAACTTAGGGCACTTGCATCGAATGACACATTGTGTGAGCCTGCTGAGAGCTGACTATTTACCAATGTAGCAACGCGCTGGCCAAGAGGGTTAAACACTTCCAATGTAACTTGCTGGTTTGAGGGAAGAGAAAAACTAATGTTAGTAGTTGGGTTGAATGGATTTGGATAGTTTTGTTCTAATTCCATGGATATAGGCAAGGTGTTATCATCTTCAATATTTGTGAGGATACCACGTGTTAAAGTAACCCCCGCTGCTGCTCCGGGTGTAGCAAGACTTCCATTTGAACTATAAGCTCTGTGGAAGAGCATGATACTTTCACCTTCCATAACACCTGCTTCATCTAAGAGCATATCAATGGTTTCGAAAGTCGTTGAAAACATAGGGTTACTACCTGTATCTGTGATAAAAATAGTGTTTTCAAACATTTCATCGGCAGCAAGTTCCCAGATATAAACCAAGCCATCTTCATCTCCATCTACAGACCAGCTAACTTCAAACGGTGTATCCATATTTCCGGCTATATCTATCATGGCTCCATCTTCGGGAGATTCAATCATAGTCATGTCCGGGAAAAATTGTAAACCCGCCAATAATTGACCTCGTATCTCTCCGGCCGGGAACATTTCAGAATGTATGTTAACATATAAACCATGATTTAAAAGAGCATCTAAAACAGCCTCATCATCTATTTCGAACATATTATTTTCGGCTTGTAAAATACCCGAAGTTAAATCATCACCGGAATCAACGTTTAGTACATAAGCTACAGGGCCATTTTCTCCGGCCATACCAACATGTATGTGTGCTCCACCTGCGATTTCTGTTGCGAGATCACTGGTTAATCCGGTAAATGCACCTGAGACGGTTAAGATATTGCCATTTAACTCAGCAACTACTTTCCCCATTGCATCCGTTAAAACCGGGCCGGCATCGTCTGCTTCACTCAATCCTGAAAGGTTTGCTTTGAAATAGGTTTGGGCAGATGCAAGTAGCTGACCACGTAATTCACCTGCACCAAACATAGTAGTATGAATATTTACATATAACTCTCTGTTGAACAAAGCTTCGGCAAGTTCTTCCGTCAATTCAAATGTATTGTCAGAACGTTCAAATGTACCCGAAATTCCATCTGATGAAAGCGACGGCACAAGTACTATTTCTACATCACCATTTGTTCCGGCAACACCACTATGAATGTGAGCTCCACCGGCAATTTCGGTATCAACAGGCGATGATAAACCTTCGAATGCACCTGTAACAGTTAGCATACCATCATTTACTTCTGCAATTACTGCGCCCATTGCTGAAGACATTACTTCGTGTACTTCTGCAGCCCCACTAAGGTTTGCAGAAAAATCTGCTACATTTTGTGGGGTAATTTGCCCACGTAATTCACCGGCAGGAAACATTTCAGAATGAATATTCACGTATGTTGCTCTTTGCGTTAATGCCATTAGATCACTGTGGCTCAAGTCAATCATATTGTCTTCTGCCATAAAAACACCACCCATCATATCTTCATCCAACGTTGGATTTAAAATAGCAGCAACTTCGCCGTTTTGTCCTGCTAAGCCAAGATGAATGTGAACACCACCTGCAATTTCAACAGCTACAGGAGATGTAAGTCCGGTGAAAGAACCGGTAACTATTAGCGAGTGATCGTTTAGCTCAGCAACTAAAGCACCGCTTGCTGTTGTTGTAACCGGCGGGACTTCATTATCACCGTTTAGCGTAACTCTGAAGATTTGGTCAGCTTCCGGTACAATTTGTCCACGTAATTCACCTGCACCAAACATGGTTGTATGAATGTTTACATAGAGCATACGATTATCAAGAGCCATAACTTGCTCTTCATCCAGTTCAAACATATTATCTTCTGCCTCAAACGTACCGGATAACATGTCCCCGCTAAGATTAGGTGTTAAAACAAATTCTACAGGACCATCTTGTCCTGCAAATCCTAAGTGGATGTGAGCCCCACCCGCAATTTCAGTATCAACCGGTGACGACAACCCCTCGAAGGATCCCGTTACAGTTAACATATTATCTTCAAGCATAGCTTCAATGGTACCGGTTGCCATTGTGGTAACTAGGTGAGTTTCATTTTCACCGCTTAATACTGCCTGATAGTTTTGGGCATTAGCACCCATTGCCATCATTATCATTAATATTGAGATAAATAGTAGACGTTTCATTTTATAGACTCCGTTTTTTTTCGATTTTTGTGTTAGGTGCTTACAAGTACGAAGTCATAAAAAAACCGGATGTATAGAAATTTATTTTTTTTTGAGTGTAGCAGTTATAATTTCAAATAAATACAAAATTGGGCAACATGTAGAGAGATTTTGCTACCATTCAACCAAAGGATGTAAATAATTGATTTTTATATGAAATTTAACTGATGTCTTCCTCCATGAAATACTTATTTATATTATAATTACTCTTCTTTCATTTTGGCAGGTACTATTTATTCCCTTTAAAAGAAAAAGATTAAAAGAACTTTGAGAGATTTGAACTACAAAGCCTGCCTGACTAACAGATACTGATTAAGCCAAAACAGTGTGATTACGGCAGACAGGTTTAGTAGATTTTTTTACATTGTAATTACTAGCCCGAATTATTTACGAAAGCATGAAATTTAAATCTTATACGATTAAAAATATTGTATTTAGAAAAATACCGCTCTCACTCAAATTTGGGTGTGAAAGAGAACTGCCCATGCACTAAGAATTTCTTAACCACAAGGGACACAAAGAAGGCACAACGATCACTGATTATGATTGGAGTATGGAGTAGTTATATTTTTTTGGACGGAGAGTTAAGGTATCTTGGTTCTTAACTCAGTTACCTCTGTGTTAAAGAATAGAGGTGATTAAAAAATAGAACTCAGGTTATTAATGAATGGTATGGCCTTTAGTTATCAATTATATTAACTGAAAAACCCCATAGTTCTATAGATGGCATTCCGACTTATAAGTTTATCACTATCCCTAAAACGCTGAAATTCTAAGGCGTACCAAGCAGGAACATATCTCCGGTAGGTTGTGGCATTCCGCCTCGAGGCTCTATTGTTATGGCAACTGCAGCAATTAGCTCTGCATCTTGCTCAACAAAATCATCAATAGATAAATAATAGTTTTCGAGGTCTCTCTCCAGGCTGAAAACACCTGCACTTACAGGATCTTCACCATCACGTATAACCCAAAGTTGATAGTCTTTGTCTTCCGGTGTTGCAGGGAGCTCCGCAATTTGGAGAACCGCACGGCTTGTTTCCTGATCCAAAAATAGTCTGCCAAATGCTGCTGGAGATGGTTCAAGACCACCCATTGCAACTAATCTTGTATTTCTGGAGCTAATTACATTTAAATATTCTTCAGCAGCAGCAAGCTGGTTCTGCAGGTCTAAGAGTTCGAAGCGTTGTTGCTCTACTGTATCTTCAAGCACGGTAACTTCTTCATTTAACTGGGTATAATTATAGTAAAAATACCCGGATAAAAATGCCAATATCAATATTGCTGCTACTTTTAAGTAACCAAAAAGAGGTGTTACATTGGCAGTTGAAGAACTATCTTCAGATTTCTGATTATTATTAATTGCTTCAAAGACAGCATCTTTAACTTTAGGGTTTGGCAGGGCTTCTTCTGTAGCGTATGCAAATTGTTGGCCTGCATTTTTGTAGGAAGCAAGAATTTCGGCATATTCGTTACCACCTTCTGCAAGAGCGTTGCGTAGTTCTTCCATCTCGGCTTTTGTAATAGTGCCGAGAGCATAAACTACACATAAGTCTTCAAAACGCTCTTTGTTCATCAAATTTTATCTTTATAATCAGAGAGAATGTTCATTAGCTTTATCATTCCTTGTCGCATTCTTGCTTTAACGGTTCCAAGAGGCAAGTCGTGTAATTTGGCTAATTCCGACTGGGTGTACCCCTGGAAGTACGCATCCACTAACAGTTGCTTTTGCTCTACCGGAATTAAATCTAAAGCTTTCGTCATCCATTTGCTTCTTTGAGATGCCATTGTTGCAGCTAAGGGGTCTTGATTGTAAGACTCGATATTAGGCAAAATGAAATCCTCTTCGTCATTAATCGTTTCTTTTTCTTTTCTATAATCAGCTGACCTGATTTTATCAATAGCCTTATTTCTGGCTAACGTAGTAATCCACCCAAATGGAGTGCCTTTGCTGCGGTTGTAACCCTTAGCTTTTGACCAAATGAGAACGAAAACTTCTTGAAGAACATCATTAGCTGTTTCTTCGTCCTTTACTATTTTTAAGATCAAACGAAAAAGTAGCTGTTGATAGTCGTCGTACAATTGCGAAAACGCATTCTGATCGCCATTGGAAATCTTTTCCATTAATTTAACTTCTTTATCTACCTGTTTAGGCAGACTTCGAAGTACGGCAAATAGAATTGCGATTAACACTTACTAATACGATTAATTATTAAAATTGGATGTCAAAAATAAAATAACACATTGAATCAACTAAAAATAATGAATTAAGAAATATTACCCGATTTTTTTTGGTGTTAACCTAATTCGTGCCTTTTCATTCCTTAACCCCAATATCAACTTAAAGCATGCAAAACTTTGGGTGATAAAATCCAGCGAAGTGTACCGGAGTCGTATGTTATGTTTTTCCAGGAGCCGGCATAGCTCTCAATGCAAATTAAAAAGGAAGTACCAATCCGGCAGGTTGCTCCGGTTAGCTCCTCTATAAATTCTTCGATTGATGGGTTATGACCACAGATTAGGCACTGATCATATTCTTCGGGTATTGATTTGAGTGTGTCATGATAGTTTCCCGAGGAAAAAGCATATAAATCATCCTTCCAATGGATGTCGTTTTCTCTTATCCATGAGCCATACAAAGGTGATAAAGTTTGGCGTGTTCTTACAGACGTTGAGCTTCCAACCCATGTGGTGTTGCTGTTTATCAAGTTGGGGATGGCTTTCCCCATTAGAAGTGAATCTCTCTTCCCGCGCTCGTTTAGTGGCCGTTGCTTATCGGTCAGGCTTCCGTCACTATGATCGGACTTAGCATGTCTTAGCAGATAGATAGTTTTTACCATAGGTAATTAACGAAATATTTTTGATGGAGCGTAATAAAGTAACGTAGCACCCCGGGCCACCATGTAGGATATCATGGCAAGCCAAAGCGCATGATTATCAATATAACCAACAAATATATAATAGACAGGAACAAAAATAAGGAAGGTTGAAATGAGCATGGAATCACGCATTGGCCCGGTTGCCGTTGCACCTATATAGACACCATCCCATATAAAACAAAATGCATTAACAAGAGGCGCTAAAATTGTCCATCCAAAGAAAACCATGCCGAGAGCAATAAGCTCTTCATTATTGGTGAAGATTCTCAATAATGATTCGTCCAAGATGAAGTAAACACCACTGAAGAAAATCCCCAATCCCATGCCCCATGCCATCAGATATTTTACAACCCGCTTAAGCATTTTTTTATCACCACTGCCGGTATAGCGACCCGTGAGGCTTTCCGCAGCATAAGCAAATCCATCAACCCCGTAAGCCATAATGTGCCAAAGTTGAAGGAGGATGGTGTTAATGGCAAGAATTTCTTCCCCTAGTGCCGCACTTTGAATGGTGAAAAAGGAGTAGGTAAAAATAAGGCTCATAGTACGAATAAATATATCTCTGCTCACGATGAAAAATTTCTTGAGTCGTGCAGCAATTAGCAGAATACTCAAATTGGTACTTATATATTTTCCCCCGTACGTTTTGAAAAAGAGAGCTAGTGCCAGTATGAGTCCACAGTATTGAGCTATTACCGTTCCAAGTGCAACGCCATCTACCGTCATGCCCAGACCGTAGATAAAAAATACGTTCAGTCCAATATTTAGCAGGTTGGTAAAAATGGCTATGTACATGGGGTAACGCGCATTTTGCATGCCCAAAAACCATCCTTGAATTGCAAATAAAGCCAATACTGCCGGTGCATCCCAAATACGAATAGAGAAATACAAGCTAGCAAAGGTTTCAACTTCTTCCGTTGTATTGATGATTTGCATGGCGAGGTACAAAATTGGAACCTGAAGCAGTAGAATTCCAACAGAGCAAAATAAACCCACAAGGACAGCACGGCTTAAAACGGCTTTCATTTCTTCGTTGTTTTTCTCGCCGTAAGCGTTTGCAGCAAGCCCGGTTGTGCCCATACGTAAGAACCCGAACCCCCAATACAAAAAGTTGAAAATCATGGAACCTATAGCAATGGCACCCAGATAATAAATTCCATCTAAACGGCCAACCAAAGCCGTATCTACCGAGCTGAGAAGCGGAATCGAAATATTACTGATGATGTTCGGTATGGCTAACCGAAGAATTTTTTTGTTCAAATTAGTTCGAAAAGTGGTTCATCATACGAATTCAAAAATATTCCCAATATGTCCTTCAGGTCCATAATATCATGTATAAAGACGCGCTCATTTTTTGTGTGATAAGGAAAAATGGCCGGTTCCAGGGCAATGGATGGAACAGGCTTCCCGGTTGGGAAATTCATCTCTGCCCCATAATGCAGGTAATCGTTTGTATTATTTGCAACCGTAAAAATGGGGACTAACTCCATAAAAGTATTCATCAGTTTTTCGGTTGCATCAATTTCTGCCTGACTTGGTTCGGTTTTGGTAATTTCCCAATGGTGTCCATAAAGTGCCAATCCGGACTCCCCCTTAAATAATGGTGTTGTATCGATGGTAATAATAGCATCGGGTTGAACTCCTTCTTGCTTCATCCAACTGCAGAGGCGTTTTGCTCCCATACCGTGTTGTAATCCTTTGCCGCCGTTCCGCAAAAGGTGGGGA
>PXCK01000230.1 GCA_003566635.1 Balneolia bacterium
ATTGGTTTGGGATTAATCGTCTCCAGTATTCTCGATAAGAAAGATGAAATGCAGGAAATGCAGCAAAATGGGGACTCTGTAGTTCCACTTCCCTCGCACAGCAAACCAATGGAAGAGAAAACAGAAGCACATACGGAATAGATGAGCCGTAAAATCATCGATAGTGTGCTTTCGGGCAACAAAGAATCGTTCAGGGAGTTGGTGACCCTCTACAAAGACGGGGCATATAACCTCGCGCTATCCATTCTGAAAAACGATTTCTTTGCAAAAGATGCCGTACAGCAGGCGTTTGTAAATGCCTGGCTGAATCTGCATACCTTTCGCCAGGACGCGCCTTTCAAACATTGGTTTCACAGAATTCTTATCAATGAGTGTTTCACTATTCTGAAAAAAAATCCTCAGGTTCATCAAAAAAATGAACCCACATTTGAACAGGAACCCGAAAATATATCCTCAGATGAACACTTCGATGATTTTTCCGATACCGAGCATCTGAGATTTCACATTCAAGCCGCGTTAGAAAAAATGGCACCCAATTACAGCCTTGTTCTGAAATTATTTTATATTGAATCGTATTCTATAAAGGAAATCAGCGCCATTACGGGTTGGAGCTTATCAGACACTAAAGTGAAGCTCCACAGGGCGCGAAAAAGCATGAAAGAATATCTGACCAACACCTTAAAATTAGAACCGGAGGCCCTTTATCTATGAGCAAAAAAAATGAACACATGCCATTGGATGACATTCTGCGCAAAACGCTAAAGGGACATCATCCGCCCGTGCCTCACACGGATATTGAGGATATGGTCATGCACTCAATTGCAATCGCTGAGAAAAAAACACTTCCGCTAACCGCCCCCGAAGCTCTGAAATACTGGAAAGCATCATGGTTTAGTCTTTTCGTCGGGATATTGGCTCTTATAGGTTTGCTGCTAATAAATCCAGATTTGCAAACATCCCTGCCGCTTTTAAATGACGACTTCCTGGTGTCACTAATCCTCAGCGGATGCCTCATCGCAATTGTCTTCCAGCTGTCTCAATTACTCGAAATGAGAAAGACAATATCACACTCCTGAACACCCGCTACTTCACCAGATTCGCGATAATATGCT
The DNA here is from genome assembly GCA_003566635.1 of Balneolia bacterium. Taxonomy (GTDB): domain Bacteria; phylum Bacteroidota; class Rhodothermia; order Balneolales; family Cyclonatronaceae; genus PXCK01. The sequence continues at coordinate 1,113 of PXCK01000230.1, forward strand.
TTACGGTTATGCTGCTTCCAGGTAGTGAGGGATGAAATCCATCCGGCAAATAATTCCACGCTTCTGGCGGGTTACCCATCCTTTTTCCATTGGGATCCACGATAATCCCGGCCTTTCCTGAGAGTACATCTCGATATTGGGATAAATCTTCTTCGCCCACAATGCCATCAAAAATGGTGACCTTCTCCATCAATTCTGTGATGACAGGCGGAGGCGTAACCCAAACCACCGGATTTTTTGTTATGTGGGATACCGCGTTTTCAATCGAATTGAGGTTCTCCCAAAATTCGGCCAGCGAAACGACCGTCCTGTTAGGCGCGGCATGCAAGCGGATGGCATCGAATGTCCCCAATGAAACGAATACCCAATCGGGCTTTTCGTGGATGATATGACGATTTAAACGCCTGAGTGTATCAAAAGAAGTATCTTCATACACCCCGTAATTCAGCCATTCAAGTTCAAGGTCAGGACGCGCGATATCTACCACGTGCCTGAGAATTTCGAACCAACCCTGTAAATCATCGGTGAGCGAATCCCCCAAAGCCACAATTTTATCTCCTTTATTGAAAGGCAGTTTTTCTATGGATGTCAGGACATCTTCGACTTTTAACACTTCCTGAGCAGCTATTTCCGCCTGCTGATCATAGGCAGCTCTGGCCTCCACCAATTCCTGTACACTTAATCCGATAAAAGAAGCGACCCCCTCTATAGTTTGTGCACCCGGCAGTAAAGGGAATCGTTTTTCGAGATTCAAATAAGGGACCAGAAATCGTCTGACAGCCTCTTTTTCTTTTGTGATTTTTTCTTCTTTCTTAGACATGTTTTTGATCTTTTATGAGTTTGCTAACCAATTTTGGCGTTCCGGCTCCCGCTTTTTCGGCAATGCAGGTAATTGATGGATGTCCTAAAACAGCATCAGGAATGGACGGGTCAATTAAATAAATATCACAACCTGGCGGTGCATAATTCACTAATCCGGCTGCGGGATAAACCACTAAAGAGGTCCCGACAATCAGCAAAATATCCGCTTTTGAAACCAGTTCGGTGGCAGGTTCTATATTAGGAACCATTTCCCCAAACCAAACAATATTCGGTCTTAGCTGTCCGCCTTTCGGACATACATCACCCAGATGAATCGGTTTATCACCTATATCTATAATGTAATCGGGATTTTTTTCGCTGCGAGCCTCCCGAAGTTTACCATGCAAATGCAACACCCGCGTAGAGCCTGCCTGCTCATGGAGGTCATCTACGTTTTGTGTGATGACATCTACCTCAAATTCCTGCTCAAGTTCAGCCAATGCAATATGCGCCGGATTTGGCTTTACGGTCGCTGCCTGTTTCCGGCGTTTATTATAAAAATCGAGTACGAGTTCCTTATTGCTGTACCAGCCCTCAACAGAGGCCACCTCCATAACATCGTGACCTTCCCAAAGCCCACCGCTATCGCGAAACGTGCTTATACCACTCTCGGCACTCACACCCGCCCCGGTTAAAACTACAATATGTTTCTTGTTTTTATTCATGGGATGTAAAATACGAGGTATGTTTGATTTGAGAAAGGGATTTGGGGATTGAATATTGGTGAAAGAATAAGCCTGTTTCGGGTTTCGGGCCTGCCTGCGGGCGTAGCCTGGCAGGTTTCGGAAAGTAATTTATCATTTTTGTTTACACCTGCCATCGACACAACCCCGTCATGGTGAGGCCCTAATATCTGCGCTTACGCTAGTGATTTGTCAAGGGTGAATTATCCAAAAAGACCTGTCAGGTTTTTACGGTTCAGTTGTAGTTTTAAGTAATATAATCTTTAAAACATATAAGGTCTGCGACATATTAGACTTGACTTGACACTAGATACATTTGATGGATATGACAGAGAGGTTGTAGCGGCGGTCGAGCGGAACCGAAACCAAAGCGGTTATTGAGCTATTTTCTAAGGACAAACTAACGGTTTGGTGTTTCTGCTGCCTGACGACTAACTCAAAAGTTGAGTAAAAAACCTTAACAGGTCAGCACGAAAAGCTTGATATATTCATGGCCTCCCCCGAATTCGTACATTCGGGTAACCAACACAAAAAAACTAATCGGAGGAAAACCATGAACCTATATAATCAACAACA
>PXCK01000072.1 GCA_003566635.1 Balneolia bacterium
ATTTGCTGTATCACCTATAACCATGAAAAATTTATCGAAGAATGTCTTGAAGGTTTTTTGATGCAGGAAACGACATTTCCGGTCGAGATTTTAATTCATGATGATGCATCAACGGACAGAACGGCTGATATTATTCGTGAATATGCAGCGCGCTATCCGCAGCTTTTCAGGCCGATTTATCAGACAGAGAATCAATATTCTCAAGGGAAAAAACCGAATGTAATGTTTAATTTTCCGAGAGCGAAGGGGAAATATATTGCACTTTGTGAGGGGGATGATTATTGGACGTATGCTTTGAAGTTACAGACGCAGGTGGATTTTTTGGAAGCACATCCGAACTATGTACTATGTTGTCATAATGCAGTAGTTATTGATACAACTGGAAACTTATTGTCATATTCTAAATTACCAGAAAAAAGCCAGCGAGATCATACTGGTTATGAGTTAATCGTAGGTAGTAATTGGATACTTACCCTTTCTATGTGCTTAAAAAAAGTTCCTATTCTTTCCAATATGCCACCAGAATATTTCCGAGTTAAGAACGGAGATAATTTTCTAACTGCTTTATTAGGTAGTTATGGTGGTGCAAAATATATGGAAGAAATTAAACCAGCTGTTTATCGTGTACATAAAGGAGGAATTTGGTCTATAAAAAGTAATGCCGAGAAGGAAGAGATGAAAATTACTCTTTATTGGTGGTTGTATTCTTATTTTAGCCGTATCGGTCGCTTAGATTATTCAACGGCGTATAAGAAAAAAATGCTGCAAAGAGTAAAAAATTGGCCTGAAATTTCTGATGTAAAGTTAGATAAAAAATACAGAAAGTTAAAAAAATTGTTTTGCAAAATAAAGAAATATAAAAAGCTATTTATGGCACAATGTGATTATATTTGGTGGAAGTGAGTATGGTTGTGCTATATAAAGACTAAATTAAATATACTGTATATATAGCTGTTTTTTTTTGATAAAAACAAGAAAAATGGGGTAGATTCATTGGTGAATATGAAATATTACCTCCAAAAAAAGCTTTTTCTTCGTTGTTTGATTATGTCATATTCGCAAGCCATTATGGAAATCATGCAATAGTAATTCTCAATTACTTAGAAAAATGATGACTTTAGAAAAAATTTTTAAAATTAATTTATAAAATAAATAATTATGTATAATAAATAAATCATAAGTAAATATATTGACTTAGTATTTTTTGATTACGTCAAATGTTAATTTATGGATTCGATATTTTTATGCGATTTGTAATTATCAACCGCCATCTTAGACAAACTATCGGTGGGAGTGAAATCCAATGTGACTTAATCGCTCAGGGTTTGCATGAGCGTGGTCATGATGTGATTTACATTGTCCCAGGTAAGGCGTTCGCTACGCTAGCCATCCCCTATTCGATTAGACATGTTAAAAATAACGCTGATGCTATTGCCGAGGGTGTCACTGCTGTTCGCCCAGATGTTGTCTACTGGCGCTACAATAAGCATCACCTTCGCGGTGTGGCCTCATCGTTAGCGGCGGCGGGCATCCCGATGGTCTTTGCCGTGGCGCACATTAATGATCTCTTGCCTTGGGCGGTGAAGCCAGTACATACAACGGGATTGCGGGGATGGGTTCGTCAACTCCGGCAGAGGCTTCAGGTTCGTTGGGAGCATTCCGGATTTCATTATGTACAGACACTGACAACGCTTAACCGTGAGTTTCTATCATTGTCTCCTGTGGCTGATGCCCACTACATCCCCAACGCCATGAGAGCTGAAGCTGAGTCTTTCCATTGGCCTCGTCCCTATGTGGCTTGGGTGGCAAACATTAAGCCAGCAAAGCGGCCTGAGTTGTTTGTTGAAGCCACTCGGGTGCTCGCCGAGCATGGCATTGACGGCCTTATGATCGGCCATATCCAATCACGCGGTTACGATTGGTTGACCGATCCGCAACGTATACCGCCCAATTTCCATTACCTCGGCTCACGCACTCCAAGCGAGGTAAACGGAGTACTAGCCAATAGCCGCCTCCATGTGCATACTTGTCAGCCAGAAGGTTTTGGTAACGTTTTCATCCAAGCTTGGATGCAGGGGCGACCTTCTGTGAGCCTAGAATTTGATCCCTGCGGTTACATCGCAGAACAAAGACTGGGTGCGGTTGCAGGTGGTTGTATCAACACATTCATCAGACAGGTAGTCGATTGGGCGACTCACCCTGAACGCGCCGATGAAGTGGGAAAACGTGCTCAAGTCTTTGCTCGTGAAACATTTTCAGTAGACACTATGGTAGATCGGGTGGAACGGATTCTGGAGAGTGTGGTACGCAGTGCCAAGAATCGTGTGTCCGATAGTTAGGATTAAGGATTGTTGTATTTATGGAATCTGCACCAACGACCGATCAGCACCTTGGTGGAAAACCTGTCATGACTCCCGAGTTGACCTAGAACAGCTAACATTACTGAGGGATTGCGGGTTGAATTTTTTTACTGCGAAGCGGCGCGTCATGGAGCCCTATCTGTTCGTCCCGTTTGTGCACCAGCTCCCGAAGAACTGGATCAGGCTCTGGTATTTTCAGGCGATGCTGAATCGAATCCCCATTTGGGTGAGCCTAGAGGGTAAGACACCGAACCAACCCGCGCAGGTCTGCTACGAATATTCCGTCCAGAAAACCTGCTATGGCCCGGTGCCCCGCATCCGGAACATGCTGCAGCGGGAGGGTTTCCAGATACATTTTCAAGCGAGCGGCCATCGGTTTCGTCGTCTGGTGCGATGGACGGAGCCGATTGGTCGCCGAGTCTTGGGTATTTGGTCGAACCATTTCCACGAAGTAAAGCTTTCGACCCACTTGCTATGACTGCACGGAGTATTGCACCGAATTTTATCGTCGTCATCCGCACCGCTGGCGAGCGCACTTTCGAAACCTGCAAGTCACTGGTTCTCAAACAGGTGCCGGCAAGCTGTTTACACATCGTCAACGAGCGACCTTTTGAAGCCGCCCTTCGTCGTTGCTACCAGATCGGGATTGAAAGCAACGCCGACTGGATGGTCACGCTGGATGCAGACGTACTCCTGCGTGAAGAAGCCATTCAAGGGCTACTTTCAGAAGCAACCGCAATGCCATCGAACCATTTCCAGATCGAAGGCAGGGTGTTTGATAAACTCACACATCGGGTAAGATGGGCTAGCCATAGATGCTATCGTACACGTTTTCTTCCTTTGGCATTAGAAAAACTGCCTAAAAA
>PXCK01000139.1 GCA_003566635.1 Balneolia bacterium
CATCCAATAAATTGGTGATTAGGGCGTACGGGTGGAGTTGCCAAACTTGTTCCTAGTCTGGTTTAAATTACAAATATAGAACCTTTTGATAATTTATAGTAAGATATGAGTAAGATATGAGATATGAGTAAGATATGAGGGAAGGGTGAGGGACAAAAAAGAGTAAATACGCAGGAAAAAGAACGTTTAAAAGGCATTAAATCTCTAAAAGCTGTGGGTTATAATGAAATTGCTATTAACATTGCAATAATTCTAAAATGAAATAATAATTGACCAATACCTCAAATTAAAAATCTCCCTTAACACCCTTGTGTTGACAATAATTCTATAGCGTCGGCGGTTTATGAAGCTGTTTATGAGGTTTATTTAACCACAATTATTCACAAAAGTATGAAATTAAAAGCAGAAACCGTTGTATGCTTGGGATTTAGACAATTACCGATCTTTATTAAATTTGAGTCAGGTTAAAGTGTTACATACCGAGCGAAGTAATTCCCAAGAAGCGCTATTTCCCTTTCACAAAGCTTGTAAGATTATTTTGGCTGATTAATCCGGGTTAAACTTTTACCGTGATACTAAAAGCACTTATTGTTACTTTTACATTTCAGAAATTAATCTCATTACGTTTTACGAAAATTTAATCAGTAAGGGCTGAGAGCTAATAATTTAAACCAATAGAATCTTTATATTTAGCAAAATAAAATCTAAAGAATAGTTATATGAACAAAAACCTATATATAGTTTCCGGGCTTGCTGTAGTTGTAATATTCAGTGCTCTTTTGCTTTTCCAAAGTGATAACGAAGCACAGTTAGTGCAGGAAGACTCAGAAATTTTCGAAAATTTTATCAGTTTAAATGATGCTATTTCAGAAGCTGAAGAATCCGGTAAAATGGTGCTCATTGATGTATACACAGAGTGGTGTGGCTTTTGTCGTCGTATGAATACAGAAACCTATGCTGATACATCTGTTAAAGAAGCGTTAGATAAATATTATCATGTTGTGCGGTTAGATGCTGAGTCAGATGATATAGTAACATTTCAGGGCGTTGAGCTTACAAAACAAGAGTTTGCTGAGTCTTTTGGAATTTACAGTTTTCCAACAACCGTATTTCTGGAGCCGGATTCGGCCCCTTTTGCCAGTCAACCCGGTTTTATAGAAGCCGAGACTTTCCATAAACTTTTGGTGTATGTTGGTACAGAAGCATATAAATTTACCCCATTCGACGAATTCGAACTTAACTAATAACAGCAGTATGAAATTATTTCTTAGTAACCTTTTTATCATAACACTGTTGGTTGGCTTTTTTTCAAGCTCCGATGCACAGCTAATTCGCAGTTCCGACAAGGTTGATATTCAAACCGCTATCTCTGTTGATCAAGTTGAGCAGGGTGGTGAATTCAAGGCAGTTGTCTTTCTGAATTTGGAATACCCCTGGCACGTTAACTCTCATACGCCTACTTTAGATTGGCTAATACCAACTGAGATTACCCTTACTCGTGCAGAAGGATTGATACTTACCGATATTCGTTATCCCGAAGCTAAGACGATGACTTTCGGTTTTGCTGAAGAACCGCTTGATGTTTACGAAGAAGAATCACCCATCTTTTTAAGTTTCCGTACTTCGGCCAATAAAGAACCAGGTAACCATGTAATAGAAGCCAATTTGCGAATTCAGGCATGTGATGATATGCAATGTTTAGCTCCGTCTGATGTTGAGGTTCGTATTCCTTATACAGTTGTAGCCGAGGGAGCAGGTTTTTCAGAAGTCAATCAGGAGCTTTTTGAAGCTTATGATGCTTCTGTTGTTGGTGGTGTTGAAGGTCCCGGAGCAGAAATTTCGGATCTTTTTAGCGGGAATATGTTCCTCGCTTTTATCGGTATTTTCTTAATAGGTTTGGCTCTTAACCTAACGCCCTGTGTTTACCCTATGATTTCTGTAACGGTTTCTCTTTTTGGCTCTCGTCAGGAATCGAATACATTTAAAGTTTTCCTTCAAGCCGTTGTTTACGTTTTGGGTATAGCAACCATGTATTCGGCTCTTGGGGTGATGGCTGCTTTAAGCGGCGGATTGTTTGGTAGCTGGCTTCAAAGTCCATGGATGCTTGGTTTTATTGGTTTTTTGATGTTCGGTCTTGCCTTAAGTATGTTTGGGCTATACGAAATTCAACTTCCATACTGGCTTACCAGTAAATTAGGTGCCGGCGGGAAAACCGGAACTATCGGCACGTTCATTTCCGGGTTAGTAGTTGGTATTTTTGCTGCTCCTTGTGTTGGACCTCCGATAATTGCGTTACTTGCCTATGTTGGTACGGTAGGCGACCCGCTGTTTGGTTTTTATGTATTCTTTGTGCTTTCGCTTGGTTTGGGCTTGCCGTATCTCATACTTGGTACCTTTTCCGGTTTGATGCAGAAAATGCCAAAATCCGGTGTTTGGATGGTATGGGTCAAAAAGCTGTTTGGTATCGTATTGATTGGTGTAGGTGGTTTCTACTTTGGTCTTGCACTTTTCCCAGCGTATGTTGAATGGATTATTGTATTTACTTTGGCTATCGGTGGTTTTTACCTGGGCTTTATGGAAAAAAGCGGGCGTGATAAGCCGATATTTAGTCTGGTAAAAAATGCTACCGGTGTTATAGCTTTGGTAATTGCTTTAATGATCTATTTTAACCTCCAGAAAGAAGGTATTATATGGGAAATATACAGCCCCGAGAAACTCGAAATGGCTGTTAATGAAGGTAAACCTGTGATGATTGATTTTTATGCTGATTGGTGTATCCCATGTCGAGAACTCGACAGGATCACTTTTACTGATGATGAAGTCATTGAGTCAACACAAAATATGGTGCGACTAAAGGTTGATTTAACCAATTTCGATTCCCCTGAGTCGGAAGCACTACGACAGCAGTATGAGATTGCAGGTGTACCAACAATCGTTTTTCTTGATCCAAGCGGTAATGAAGTGCGAAATGCACGAGTAGTTGGATTCTTGCGTCCGGCCGATTTCATGCGTAGAGTAAATCTCACGAATGAAGTCTCACTGAGCATGAATTAACCACCGTATATTATTTAAGGGGCTTTATGCCCCTTTTTTGTTTGTATAAAGTGTCCCGTCCTAGAATAAGTTGACACAAAATTGACTTATTCATGAAAAACAAATCCCAAAGTTCCAAGAAGCGTACCCAGCGCGATTATACCATGGCTTTTAAAATCGCGGTTGTTGAGC
>PXCK01000132.1 GCA_003566635.1 Balneolia bacterium
ATGTAGTAGCAACGGGCTCAACATAAATCCACTCTACCGTATTTCCATTGAGTTTGAAAATCAAATCCCTGTCATCCCGATTTAGAAGTGCGGCTCTTGGGAAACGTGCCTGACCTTCAAAACTATCAATAAAAATTCTGCCATCAACACTCATTCCGGGTTTAATTCGGTTGCCCGTATTCGTGGCTTCAACAATAACCTGACCGGTTTTTCTGTCTCTGTCAACAACAGGAGAAATGGAAACGACTCGTCCGTTTAAGGTGGTACCGTCAGCGGCTGTTATGGTAACATTCATTCCTGTTGTAATTCTACTAAGTTCAGACTCCAATACATCAAACCTTACACGTATGGTTGAAAAATCTACCACTTTACCAAGTTCTGTTCCGGCTGAAATAAATGCACCCTCAGAAATTAAACGCTCTGTATTAATTATTCCACCAAATGGGGTAGTAAGATTGGTGTAGGAATGTTCAAGTTTCGCGCGATCAAAAGCAGTTTTAGCTTCGGTATAACCCGTTTGCATACGAATAAGGCGGTCGTCAAATTGAAGTGTATCGGCTACTTGTTCGCGATTCGTATCTGACCTCACTGTTGAACCGGTTCGTTGTCTCACTTCGATATCAAACTCTTGTTTGGCACGGAGATAGCGGTTCTCGGCCTCTTCCATTATGAGGCGTGTGTCATCATCGACAAATCGAAGTAAGGTTGTACCGGCATTTACGGACATCCCATCATGAATGGTATGTGACTGAACAAATCCGCTGATTCTTGGTACGATGGTAAATTCACGAATAGGCTCAACGATTCCTCTGGTATCCAGAAATGAAAGCAGTGGTTCGCCGTCGGCTACAGAAAAAATTACATCCGGCAAGATTTCTACTTGCTCCGGTCTTTCCGGTCGTTCGCGCTCCTCTTCCTGCTGGCAAGCCGTTATGAAGACCAGCAACAAAAGAGCCGTTAGACAAATTTTACAATTTGATTTAAATAGGTTGGATGAAAGATTTTGCATAATTAATTGGTTGGTTTTTCTATAGCTTTTTGCCTGTGAAATGCTTTGAACAAAGCCGGGATTACAAATAAAGTTAGGATGGTACTGGTAATCATTCCACCCATTAAAGCCAAAGCTAAACTTTGGCGGAATTCAAAACCGTCTCCAAAAGGGATTATCATTGGTATTAAACCTAAAACCGTTGTTACGGTTGTCATAATTACGGGTCTGAAACGATGTTTCCCGGCTAATGTAATTGCGTTGAGCAAGTCGCCGGTATCCTCGTAATACCTTCGCATGAAATCTACTTTCAAAATAGCATCGTTTACAGCTATACCTGTTAATATTAAGATTCCCATGAAAGCCAGAATATTTAATCCGAGTCCGGTAATCCATAAAATCAGGAAGGAACCTATCCAAGCAAAAGGAACTGAAAAAATGATGATAAAAGGGTATCGCAAGTTTTCGTATTGGATGGCTAGAATGATATAAATTAGCAACAAACTAATCCCTAATAATCTTGCCATATCCTTAAGCATATTTTCTACTGCAACAGCCGATCCGCCTAAGGTTATTTGCTGACCATTTTCAACCATAAACTGTTGTACCTGATCTCTTACCGACCGACTGTTCCACCACCAATCTCTTAAACTCCAGTCTGCCTGAAAAGATAAAACTGCAGCCTGATCAATACGTTCAAGCTGTTGAGGTTCTTCAACTCTATTAACTGATGCAATGTCTCCAAGTGCTATATTACGCCCCGATACCGGAATTCGAATATCAGATGGGATAAAACTTGTCGTTCTTGAACTAAATAATCTTAAGGCAATACTTTCATCTTCTCTGGTCCACTCCGTAATATGATTACCTCTGGCTCTTGATTCCATAAAGTTTATGACTTGTCGCTCAGTAATCCCATACTGTACAAGCCTTTCCGGAATAAAACGGACTTGCCAGGTATCTACTATTTCAGGGAACTGCTTAGCTAAATTGAGGTCAATGGAGCCGTTAAAATTAGTATCAAATAATTTGGCCGAATTCTCGCTAAACTCACGGTTCTGACCTATAAAATGAAGGGTTACAGCAGAATCTCCCCTGCCTAAAAATTGAGAAAATATGGCAAACTCTTCTTGACGGTCAGCCAACCACCCGGTTCGATTTACTATGAATTCCTGAATTACTTCGTGAACATGATCGGCCATTTGCTGATCCGCAACAGGAACTTCTACATAAAATTTATTTAAACCTTCATTCGCAATACGGGCAATATTAGTTTGATCGGTATAACCACCCAAAATTAGTATATCCGTGGCTCCGGTTTCTTGTTTAATGTGACGAGTCAACTCCTGGGCTGACAACCTGCTTGTGAACACAGCCGAATTCCCCGGTAAGCTAACCTGATAACTTACTCTCCGCTCTTCCGTGGCAGGCAATAAGGATTTATCTATATTTAGAAATGCTATAATCGCAAGCCCTATCAACCCAACTACAATTAAAGCAACTAAGAAAGGAAATCTTAAGGATTTCTGAAGCACTTTTTCATATAAACCCAAAATTGAATCAAAACCTCGGGTAAAGGAGCTATCTGCTTTTGGGTCATTCTTTTTACTGCTAAACTTTAAAACTAAAACAGGCAAAATAGTCAACGCTACCAATAAAGAAGCCAATAAACTTATTGATAACGTAAAGGCTTGGTCTCTGAAAAATGCACCTTCAAATCCGCCAAGTAAAACCAATGGAAGAAATACCGAAATGGTGGTAAAGGTAGAAGCAGTAATAGCAACCGCAATTTCTTTTGTACCCTGTCTGGCGGATTCAAAAATCTCTAATCCTGTTGCTCGGTATCGCTTAATATTTTCAAGTACAACTATGGAGTTATCTACCAATAAGCCTATTCCAAGAGTCAGACCGCTAAGAGATACAATATTCAACTGTATCCCAAAAAGGTACATCACAAAAAATGTAAGAAACACACTTACAGGTATTGCAATACATACAGTAAAAGGAAGGCGCGGGTCTTTCAAGAACAAAAATAGTACGATAAATGCTAGTAAAGCACCTGCGAGCAAGGTTTGCAGAAGATTATCAATGGTATTTTTAATGAATGTTGCATTTTCATTCAAAATCTCAACCTGTATACCCGGATAAACAGCTCTAAGACTTTCCAACTCAGGTAACATCCGTTCGAATACAGTTACGGTATTCGTACCATAATCTTTTTTCACCAGAACAGTAAGAACTGTTGCCCCATCAAGCAAAGCAAAAGAAATGGGATCACGTTCACGCATTTCAACTGTAGCAATGTCTCTGAGGCGGATAACTCGTTCACCGGTTGTTCGCCTAATTGGAAGATTTTCAATTTCGGTTAGCGAGTTTATTCTACTTTGGATATTCAACGAATAGCGGTACCAACCATCCCTGACTTCTCCGGAAGCCGAAAATACATTAGCATCGGAAATAGCACTTTGAATTTGCATGGTAGAAAGTTCATACCGATCAGCAAGTACCGGGTCAAAAAATATGTGGACTTCAGGATCAACGGCTCCTACAAGCACGGCTTGTGCTATTCCATCTACTTGTTCAAGTCTTCTGGATAGAACTTGTTCTGCCCATCTTTTTAATTGCAGTTGAGAATCGAAATCGGCTTCTCTTACACCGGGCAATGTTATACTAAGTACAGCAACAGGCTCGTCAGATGGCGTAGTGTAAATCAGTTGTGGACGACCGGCTTGTTCCGGAAGAAAAAAACGTGCGCGCTCAAGTCGCTCACGTGTATTAAGGAAAGCGAGATCCATATTCTCTCCCCATCCAAACTCAACGGAAATAATACTTTGTCCTTGTCGGGCAAAACTGTGAAGACCCGTAACGCCAGGTACGGTACTTAAAATAGCTTCAAGCTGTTCGTTAATTCTGGTTTCGACTTCTCTTGCACTCGCTCCGGTCCACTCGGTTTGAACCAAAAGGTTGGGGTTGTCAATATCAGGGAGTAAATCTACAGAAAGATTTTGTAGAGCTATCCAACCAAAAATAAAGGTTGCAAGCACAAGCATTAAGGCTGTTACGGGTCGAGATAAAAGCACCTATAGAGAGTTAGTGGTTAAGTTTTTAATTAAATTTTTCTTTGCCGAGTAATGCACGATGTTATGAAAGCTTTGTTTAACTATAATAGTAATAATTAAGTTGCAAGACGAATGAAACTGTAGAATAGTTTCATTCTGTATCTAATTAAAGATTTTCATAACAAAAGTAAATACCCAAATTTGTCAATAATTCGTTAAATTAACCAAGTGGGTCAACTTATTTTATAACGTCTAAATGGTAGATAAAAAAACAATATTACTTATAGATGACGATGCAACCATTCATGCAATTTTAAAGACCATGCTTGAACCGGAATGGAATGTTCTATACGCATTGAATGCCCAACAAGGCATAGATTTATTATCAGAACACACAGTACATCTATTACTCTTAGACATCCAAATGCCCGACTTATCGGGTCTTGATTTGTTGGAATCGGTGATGATTGACACGAGTATTCAAAATATTCCGGTGATTATTGTTACCGGTGATCCAACCATAGAAGTTAGACGTAGATCTAAAGACTTGGGAGCTGTTTCTTTTGTAAGTAAAGAACATTTAATTACACAGCGAAAAGAAATTATTTGTGGAATAAGAAATAATATGATGATTGATGGAGTAAGAATAAAAATTCCATCTGAAATTAAAGAAACTTTAAAAAATGCTATTCGCGGGTTATTAGAACAAAGCCGTAGTGGAGATTTATTTACAGCATGCAATGGGTTGGGTGCAAAACTAATTAAAGCTTTTGATCTGAGTTATATCTCTTTTTGGACATTACCGGCAGCAGGTTTTCCTAATTTGATATCATCTATGGGAAAACACCAACCAAAAAACTTTGGGCCAAGTGAAATACTTAGAGAAAAGATATATGCTAATCTTGTCTTGGACAAAAAACCCTATTTATCAAACAATCCGCGGTCTAGTAAAAGCAGTGCATTTGGAAAAGAAGCCCTGGAACTACAGCTGGCCTCTGAAATTGGCGTACCAATTTATAAAATGACTAAGTCAGATTATTTTGACAATAATATGAAAGTACCGGCGAGTTGTGATATTATCGGGTTTATAATTCTTAAGAGAAATAGAGTCTTTACTACAAAAGAGTATGAAATTATTGAAGCTTTCCTGCTACAAGCAGGAATAATTTTAAATGCTATCTACAGTAGTGTATTAGGTGAAAAGCCCCGAATATATTAGCATAAACATGTCTTTTTTGTAAGACAACTAAAAACAATTTAAGGTTATGATCGCCTGCTAACCTTTACTTTCTACAAAAATACCCTTATTAAAAATTCCAATTGCTCTACCGGTTAATTCTCTATGTAAATAAGGGCTATTCCTTGACTTTGATTTAACTAATGAGGGTTTATAAACCCATTTTTCATCGGTATTAAAAAAAGTAAGATTTGCCGTTTTTCCCACTTCAATTCGAGGAACTTCCAAACGGAGTATTTCTCTTGGTTTTGAGATCAGCTTTTCAAGCACTTCCTCTATCGTCATATGATTGGGGTTGATGAGTTGCTCAACGCATATACTCCAGGCTGTTTCCAAACCTAATATTCCATTTGGTGCGTAAATAAACTCAACTTCTTTTTCATCTACCGAATGAGGAGCATGGTCGGTACAAATAGCATCGATGGTTCCATCTTTCAATCCCTCTATCATAGCATCAACATCGGCTTGGGTTCTAAGTGGCGGATGCATTTTATAGTTCGTATCGAATCCGGTACGTTCAATTTCTTCATCTATAAGGTGAAAGTGGTGTGGACAAACCTCCGTAGTCACTTTAATTCCTTTTTGCTTTGCTTCGCGTACTAAATCCACTCCTTTAGCAGTGCTTATGTGAGCGACATGTACGTGGCCGCCTGTTAGCTCTGCTAATAAAATGTCCCGTGCAATCATCACTTCTTCGGCTATGCCGGGAGTTCCTGCCAATCCAAGACGAGTAGAAACCCGCCCCTCGTTCATGTGCCCCGGCCGAGATAATGCAAGGTCTTCTTCGTGATTAATGATGGGCATATCTAACATGGCAGCATATTCCAAAGCGATACGCATTAAGCGAGAATCATACACAGGATCACCATCATCGCTAAAGGCAACAGCTCCACCTTCTTTCATATCAGCCATTTCGGCTATACTTTCACCTTTTCTATTTTTTGAAACGCAGCCTATGGGGTGCACATCAACGGCAAGATGCTTAGCTTTACCAATGATAAATTCAACAACATCCCGCGTGTGTGTTGCAGGATTAGTATTGGGCATACAGGCTACTGCCGTAAATCCACCGGCTGCAGCTGCGGCACAACCGGTTTCTACGGTTTCTTTATGTTCAAAACCGGGTTCACGCAAATGAACGTGCATATCCATCCAACCGGGCGATACATAACATCCTTTTCCATCAAACACATGGGAATCATTGCCAAGTAGGTTTTCACCTATCTCTGAGATAATCCCATTTACAATAAGTATATCAACTGGTTTTTTATAGTTCGAAGCGTTTTCACAACCCGAAAGCACCACATTTTTAAATAAAAAGTTACCGGACATTTTTACAGATTCTTTTATTCATATTTTCTGCTTGAATATACCCCATACAGCCCTTATAATCGACTGTTATTGAAGCCAAAATGAATTATTTTTTTAACTAAAACTTCAAATCCCTGTTATGCCCTTTAATACGCCTCAACAAGTTAGTATTCCATCTGTATCTGAAATTACCAAAATGATAAAAGATGTTTTGGAAGCAGGCTTTCAAAATGTAGATGTTGAAGGGGAAATTAGTCAACCCACTATAAGCTCAAACGGTCATTTATATTTTACTCTCAAAGATTCTAAAGCTCAGTTACCTTGTGTTATGTGGCGTTCAGGTGTTCAACGGTTAAATTTCAAACCGGAACATGGGCAACAAGTTATTATCTCGGGCGACATACAGCTTTATGCACCACACGGACGCTATCAATTAATTGTACGGTCGGCTAAGCAAGCCGGACTCGGCGCACTTCAGCAGGCATTTGAAAGACTAAAAATCAAATTGCAAAATGAAGGTCTTTTTGATCAATCGAAAAAAAAGAAACTTCCATTTTTTCCAAAAAAAGTAGGTGTTGTAACTTCGGCTACCGGTGCTGCTTTGCAAGATATGATTAATACCCTTGAGCGCCGTTATCCCATGTTAACCCTTTGCATTTATCATGCAAGCGTACAAGGTGTAAATGCAGCTCCGGAAATTGTAGCAGGATTAAACTACTTTGCAAGTCGTAATGATATTGATGTTGTAATCACAGGAAGAGGTGGTGGAAGTTTAGAAGATCTCTGGCCTTTCAATGAAGAAAGCGTTGCAAGAGCCATTTTTACTTCTCCTCATCCTGTTATCAGTGCAGTTGGACACGAAACCGACTTCACAATTGCAGATTTTGTGGCTGATGTGCGTGCTGCTACCCCAACACAGGCTATTGCTATACTTGTACCCGATATAAACGAGCTTCGGTATTTGGTGGAAGATCATCAAACCCGAATAACAAAACGACTTAACGAAAAGGTAAATCGCTCGAAAGAAAGGGTTCGGTATGTTGCCCGTACGTATGCACTACACGCATTGAAGGATAAAATCAACACCAATAAAGATTACATCAAACGTCTTGAAAGTGATTTCAAAAATCGACTTAATTTAATGGTAATTGATTACAAACATCGCATTGAAAGATGCAATACCCGCCTTGAAAATTTGAGTCCGAACGAACCTTTAAAAAAAGGATTTACGCGAATTTGGCAAGACGAAAAATGGATTCGGACTTCTGATTCGTTTAAACAGGATTTGCCTTTTGAAATAGAGTGGGCATCAGGCAGAGTTTCAAAATAGAGTCTCTACAAACTTCAGTAAATGTGGGCTACGAATTTAATTTGCTGTTAATCTATACCATAAAATTCCAATGTACTCGTGGAAAGCACGTTCAGAACGCCTAATTTTCTCTGCTTTAGGTATCCATTCATAAGGATAGCGAACATTTCTGTCTTTTATTTTATGATTTGCAGGAGCCGCAACAGGACTAAGGCCTCTGTTTTCAAAAACCCAAATAGCTCTGTGCATATGAGAAGCACTTGTTACTACCACCAGAGGGTAAGTAACACCAAATTTATTGAAATAGGCTCGTGCTTCCTGAAACGTATTGGTTGATTCCCCAAGTTTAATTATTGAACTTTCATCAACCCCAAAAGAAATTGCAGCCTGAGCCAAAACTTCGGCTTGGTCAGTGCTATCAAAACCTGACCCGCCCGATACAATTAACTTGCTCCCCGGTATTGCAGTATGAACCCGAATTCCTTCCATCAAACGTCCTAAAGCCGTTACATTCAATTGATTTGATGGTGGTAGTGATTGGTCAGATACATGTCCACCTCCCAAAACCATAATGTGTACTTCCCTCCCGTCAAGCAAATCTTCCGGAATTTCTACCAAAGCTGTATAGCGTTGCTCAAGGCTTTTCATGAGCATATCAGGCACAGGACCGGCCGAAAAAATCCACAACCATATTAAGCTAAAGACCATTACACCGTAACCGGCTGACCTCTTCTTAAAAAGTAACAATAACACAGAAAAGAAAACCATCAACCAAAAAATGGAAAGCGGCATCAATAATTGTGTTAATAAGCCTCGCATAGTTTCTACAGTTTTTTGATAACTTTAGCTCTGTTACCGGCTATCAAGACTTTGGAAGTGAATGACTTTCCAAGAACAGAGCCGGCTCCTACTACGCTCCAATCACCTACTGAAACCTGAGGTATTGTAGCGCAACCGACTCCCATTAACACTCCTTCACCAATTTTATTCTCTCCTGCTAAATGCGTTCCGGGCGCTATATGGGCGTAATCACCTATCACACAATCATGATCTACTGTAGCTCCCGTATTTACGATTACGTGGTTTCCAATAACTGCATCAGCTTGAACAATAGCGCCGGCCATTACAACCGTACCATTACCAATTTTAGCAGATGGATCTACAAATGCTGTCGGATGTACAAAATGAGGCCAATGAGCTTTGGAGAGTTTATTTGCTATAATGTTTCTCACATGATTACTTCCAATGCCATGTGCACAAATAGCTTGTGAGTCAGATAGTTCAATTGGAGTTTGAACGAATAACCCCATTAACTCATGCCCTTCTTTTCTTTCATCATCATCTAAAACATCTTTTACAGTTAATCCAAGACTTTTAAGCAATGATATCACAACCTTTGCATGACCACCGGCACCTAAAACCGTAACAGATTTCATAGACTACATTTTGAAGAAAGGAATTTTGTTTTAAACTACGACTTTTTACCCGAACTTTTCATCATACTAAAAAATTGCTTCAACATTGGGCGTGGCGCAGCTTGAGTAACAAAATTAAACTGACCTGATTTTAAGCGCTCTCCTCCATCAATTGTCACACATTCACCTGTGATATAAGACGATAGGTCTGAGATAAGAAAGATTGCTAAGTTTGCAAGCTCTTCGTGTTCGCCATATCGCCCCATTGGAATCAGTTTTTTATAGCCCTTTTCCATTTCGGGGTCGGGCATAAGCCTTGTCCATGCACCCTCGGTTGGGAATGGTCCGGGTGCAATACTATTGAGACGAATATTATATTCCGCCCACTCATAAGCAAGGGAGTTTGTCATAGCATAAACACCGGCTTTTGCACATGCAGATGGCATCACAAAAGCGGAGCCTGTTTCGGTATAGGTAGTCACAATATTTAAAACAGTAGCGGCTCTATCTTTTTCAATCATGAGCTTGCCGAAATGTTGCGTACAGTTAAATGTTCCGTGTAACACAATATCAACAACGGATTTAAACGCATTTGGAGAAAGATCTTCCGAGGCGGATAAGAAGTTTCCTGCAGCATTGTTAACCAATACATTTAGCGACCCGGTTTCATTCTCAATTTCACGAATCATTTGCCCTACTGCTTCATAGTCTTTTACATCGCAGACTTTATACCCACACTTCCCACCGCTTTCCTTTATTTCAATTACAGCTTTTTGAAGTTTAGATTCTGTTCTGCCACAAATATAAACCTGAGCGCCATATTCAGCAAAAGACATAGCCATGGCTAATCCTAATCCCGAACCTCCACCTGTTACCAGTACTGTTTTATCTGTTAAAAAACCGGGTTTATACATCAGGAAAAATCCTCATAAATTTTTTCGATGGTCATTTTAAATTTCTCGTGAACGACCCTTCTTTTGGTTTTCAAAGTGGGGGTCAGTTCGCCGCTTTCAATGCTGAATAAGTCATCAATCAAAGCAAATTTTTTAATTTGTTCCCATTTTGGCAGCGTTTCATTTAGATGGTCAACTTCCTTTTGAATAAGAGCTTCTACTTTTTTAGAAAATTCATTTTCATTAGATATTGATCCTAACTTGTCGTTGACAGCTTCCATATTAGGTACAATCAAAGCCGAGCAAAACTTTTGTTTTGCTCCTAATACTACAATTTGTTCTATATACTTACTTCTTGACAAGGTATTTTCTACGTGCTGAGGCGCCACGTATTTACCGGTAGAAAGTTTAAAAATATCTTTTTTTCTATCGGTGATGTACAAAAAGCCTTCATCATCAATTTTACCGATATCACCCGTACTAAACCATCCATCTTCTGACAGGACTTCAGCCGTAGCTTCAGGATTTTTATAATAGCCTTTCATTATATTTGGACCTCTTGCAAGTATTTCACCATCTTCAGCTATCTTTAGTTCAACACCACCAATTGCACGACCGCTTGAACCGGCTTTGATTGCATTTTCGGTGGTTACAGTTAGCACAGGAGAGGTTTCAGTCAAGCCATAACCTTGGTGACATTTTAGTCCCAAAGCGGTGTAGAAATTCATGAGGTGAGGAGCCAATGCAGCACCCCCACTTATTATACCTATCAATTTACCACCCATACCCTGTCGAATAGTTTTGTACACCAAAAAGTCAGCCATTTTGAGTTTTAATGCACCAACTCCAGAAGGTGGATTTTCTAAATCATAAGCTTTTGCCAGCCCCAGCGCCCACTGACCGATTTTTTTCTTTGCGCCCGGTGATTTTGCAACTTTATCTTGTACGCCTGTGTAAATTTTTTCTAGTAGCCTTGGAACCGAACCAAAGAAAATTGGCTGAACAGCTATTAAATCATCCTTAATTTTCTCCAACTCCTCAATGTAGTAAACCGGGTATCCGATGTGGAAATACATATAGTTTAGCATCCGTTCAAAAATATGCGAAAGCGGAAGATAAGATAGGAGTTTGCCTCCACGCTCTCCTTCTATATTAAAAGGAATTCTTGGGATAGAATACTGCACGTTTGAAGCAATATTATTGTGAGTTAACATCACACCTTTTGGCTTACCGGTTGTGCCTGAAGTATAGATAAAGGATGCTAAATCATCGGGTTCTACCTGAGCAGAAAGTTCATCGAATAGTTTTGGGTTTTCTTCATCAATTTTTTTACCCTTTTCCAATAAATCGGCATATCGCAAACAATCATTATCTGAGCTTTCAATTAAACATATAGTAATCAATCCATCATGATTTTTTAAATATGGTTTGAAACCATCAAACATTTTGTCTGATGAAAAAACATAGGCTTTTGATTCTGAGTTATCAACAATATAGCTGATTTGATCACCGGGCTGAGTTGTATAAATTGGTACATTTATAGCCCCAATAGAAAGCACTGCCTGATCTGTTACAAACCACTCGGTTGAATTTTCGGAGTGAAGACTTACCTTATCCCCTCTTTTTATTCCAAGAGAATCGAGTGCGAGTGCTAAATATTTTACTCTATTAAAAAAATCGTCGGGCGAGGTATCAACCCAAACGCCTTTTCTCTTGGTTGATGTAAATACTCCGGTAATATTTTTATCGCGCCCCATTTTTACAAGCGCCGGTAAGGTTAAAGACTGTATGCTCATAATTATGACCGTTATTTTAGATTCGGTTTATGATTGATTTAACTATATTGATGACGGTTCAAAAGTCGAACTTCCTATAATATCAATCATTTGATTATACTTTCAAAGAGCGAATTATGAATATTGAAAAATCAATAGAACATTTAGTCGAATTTATGTTTAAAAACATGCCACCTAACATGGGTACGGCATTGGGAATTGAATATATAAGCATAACAAAAGATGAGGTAGTTGCAACTATGCCCGTAAACGAAAACACCATTCAACCTTTTGGATTATTACATGGGGGAGCATCGGTTGCACTTGGGGAAACTATTTGTTCAATCGGTTCGTGGGTAAATTGCGCCGATGATAACAAAACAGCCGTTGGTATTGAGATTAATGCAAATCATATTCGTGGTGTTCGCAACGGCTTAGTAAAAGGTGTTGCAAAGCCTGTACAAAGAGGCAGAAGCATACATGTGTGGGAATACAGTATACTCAACGAGGACGAAAAACTTGTTTGTGCCGGTCGTTGCACCCTATCTATCGTTAACCGAAGATAAAGGCTTTCTTGCCAGAGCGTAAATTCCGGTTCCCGTCTTGTTTGTAGAATGCAGATCTATTTTATTCAAAATTAAAGAGGGCAGTAGTACGAAGGCATACCAAATTGGTAAAATCAGAAATCCAATGACACCAACTTTGTTTAAAATAAGCATAGGCCATTTTATTGATAAAACCCAAGCCAAATGCCCGAAAGTCCCATACGTATAATTTGCTTCAACCTGGTCGAAACCAACCGATTTTAGTTTTTTGGAAATATCCTCTCTTGAATACCCTACTCTTGCGTGCTCATCAACAAAAAACTCATCATCACCGGCATCATCGGCAGCAAAATGAGATGGTGAATGCATTAATAAATATCCCCCGGGTTCAAGTGCATCATAGAGATTTTTCATGACAAGTGTGTCCTGCTCAATATGTTCAAGAACATCAACACACAAAGTAAAATCAAAGCCGGAATCCTTTAACTCCAACAAATCCTGATTTTCAAAGACAATGCGCTTTTGGGCTAGTGAATCTACAAAATAGTGTCGACAATCGGCCAAATAGTCTTCTTTTACATCAATAGCCTTAATGTAGATATTTCGGAATGATCGGAGCATAAAGGCATCATACTGCCCGAATCCGGAACCTGCATCTAATACATTCCAGTTATCTTTCGTGTTCCCTGATGATTTATAGACTTGCCTGATTTTCTTTCTCACGTGCCAGCTTCGCAAAAAGAACATATCAAGCAAAAAATAAAAGAGTCTGCGTAATTTCCTGCTACCTCTAATAAATCCCGCCATTTTATCCTTTACCGGATCATATGCTATCTGGCTCATTTATTTAATGACTTTGTGGACGTTTATTGTTTTTCGGTCATAACGATTTCTGTACATCATTTCGCCGAATAAACCGATCGTAATGAACTGGATTCCCAATAGAATGAGTAAAATTCCAAATAATAAAAGTGGTCTACCTGCGAGGAATTGATCAAAAAACAGACGCATAATAACCAAATAGGTGGTTATTCCACTTCCTGCAATAAGTGAAATAGTACCTATAGAACCAAAAAAGTGCATAGGTTTCTGCAGGTATATATTGATAAACAGAAGCGTAATTAAATCCAAGAAACCATTTATGAAACGTGAAAGTCCGAATTTTGAGGTTCCGTATTTTCTGGGATGGTGTTTAACTTTCTTCTCACCAATTTTTGCATAGCCATCCCACTTTGCTAATACAGGAATATACCTGTGCATTTCACCGTAAATGTTCATACGTTCTACGACTTCTTTGCGGTAAACTTTTAAACCACAGTTGAAATCGTTTAATTTGATTCCGGTAGCCAAGCGGGTAACAAAGTTAAAAAATAAAGAAGGAATTGTTTTGCTTACCGGGTCCTGACGATTTTGCTTCCAACCGCTTACTAAATCATAACCCGAGCGAAGCATTTCAACCATTTCAGGTACTTCGTTTGGATCGTCTTGTAAATCGGCATCCATAGTAGCAACATAATCCCCGGTTGCCAATTTGAACCCTTCATTCAAAGCGCTGCTTTTACCGTAATTCCTACGAAACTTAATCCCCAAAACGTGTTCATTCTCAGATGATAAACGTTCTATTACATCCCATGACGTATCAGTTGACCCATCGTCAACAAAAATTACTTCGTAATCAAAACCCGGACTTAATGCTTTATTTATTTCATTATAGAGCTCTGTTAACGATTCTGCTTCGTTAAAAAGTGGAACCACGACACTAATTTTTTCTTTCAACTCCGGCAAAACAGTCTTGAGTTTAGTTATATTCTTAATTAGTTGATATTAGTTATGTTATTATCTCGCAAAGTTTTTGCTTACAACAAACTAAAAAGTTAAATTATCCTAAGAGATTTTGAAAGTTACATAAGATTGCCCAACAAACCCAACACAGGCAAGATATTTCTATATGAAAAAACTCTACTACAGTATTGGAGAGGTAACTAAAATTACAGGTGTTGAACCTCATGTTTTACGCTACTGGGAAAAAGTATTCCCTCAGCTCAGCCCTTCTAAAAACAAAGCAGGTAAGCGGGTCTATACCGATAAGAATATACAAACAGTAATGGAGTTAAAAACACTCATTAAGGATAAGAAGTATTCAACAGCCGGAGCAAAAAAAGCGTTACGTCAAAAAAAGCAGTCACCCGATAAAGAAGATGAAATCAACAAACGATTATCTCTGAAAAAAGATTTACAGGAAATAAAGTTATTGCTCAAACGCATACATGAAAATTTATAGTATCACATGAAATTGATTCCCATTTTTCCTCTTCAACTTGTCTTATTTCCTAATGAAACCCTGCCACTGCACATTTTTGAACCGCGATACAAAGAAATGATATCGGAATGTCTGGAAAAGAAAGACTCATTTGGTATCTGTAGTTTTATCAATGGTAAAGTTAGTAGAACAGGTTGTTTAGCCAGAATTTATTCCGTTAGTAAAAAGTACGAAGACGGTAAATATGACATTGTTTGTAAAGGCGGTGAGCGATTCATGACGCATGCTTACAACTCATCAAAATCTTATTTACAAGCTTCTGTAAGTTTTTTTGAAGACACTAATGCCGACTCATCACCTCATCAAGACCTTGTTGATAAAATTACCCCACGATTTAAAGAGTTGTTAGATATACTTACAGAGGGAAACGCACCGGACATCACCCCTGCCTGTTCCTATGATTTTGGACACCACATTGGTCTTGAGCTGATTCAAAAGCAAAACTTACTTGAAATAAAAAGTGAACTTGAACGACTCGAGTTCATCAAAAACCATATCGAACGTTTATTGGCTCAATTAACCATGTTTGAAGATGTAAAGAAAAGAATCAAATCAAATGGTCATTTCCGAAAATTTCCACCTATTGAATTTTAATCCTGATAAATACATCTTTTTTGATGTTTTTTGACTTTATGAAAAAGCCATAATCGTTAAATTCTATCAATCAATTAATCATCAAATAAATTAAACCATCATGGAACACCTCCAATCTGTTTCCAAAGGTCCATTTACTTTTTTCACAATTGAAACCGGCAGATTCAGTCTGGATGGCGGTGCCATGTTTGGAGTGGTTCCCAAGACGTTGTGGTCAAAAAAAATTCAAGCTGACGAATACAATCGAATACCAATGGCTATGCGCTGCCTGCTAGTTCATTCATCAAACACCGGCCGTTTGTATCTGATTGATAATGGCTGCGGTGATAAGTTCGATGAAAAAATGGAAGGTATTTATAATTTAACCTATCCTTTTGGGAATCTGGGCGACTCATTACGACACTATGGTTTTACCGAAGATGATGTTACAGATATGGTTTTTACCCATCTTCATTTTGATCATTGTGGTGGAAGTACAAAGCTTAATGAAAATAGTGAGCCTGAGTTAGTATTCAAGAACGCAACCCACTGGGTTAGCACCGACCATTGGGTAACAGCAACAAACCCCAATGCAAGAGAAAAAGCTTCCTTTTTTAAGGAAAATATTGACCCAATGCGTAAAAGTGGTCAGTTGAAGATGGTTCAGCGTAATCACATATTTGAAGAAGGTTTTACATGTACTTTTGTTCATGGTCATACTAAAGGTCAGCTATTACCTACATTTGATGTTGATGATTTTAAAATGGTTTATGCAGCAGATCTTATTCCTACTTATGCTCATATTCCGTTACCCTGGGTTATGGGGTATGACATGGCTCCGGTGGACACGCTTACTGAAAAAGATAGACTCTTAAAAGAATGGGCAGAAGAAAAACGCTTTGTTTTCCTTGAACATGATGCGCATCATCAAATAGTAACTGTTAAAAACGATAAAGGACGCTTTTCAGTTGATAGTTTTATCGACTTAAAAGACCTCTAATTTTATACTAACTTGAAATACTAAGCGTTCAAAATCAAACGCTTTCATCAAATTTCATAAGCAATAGCACGTTTTGCAAAACAATCCCGACCTGAATAAGAAGATTAATCGCTTTAGCGATATTGTTACCTCCGGATGGAAAAGTTATCTCAATTCAAGAGTGCTTGCTGTTACCTTAACATTTGTTATGGTAATGGCATTTTTCTTCTTTGTTTTGATGGTTATCGAAAACAACGGATATCTTTCACCACTTCTTAAAACCTCTCTCCTACTCACTTCTCTATTCTTTGCCGGTCTTACTGGCATAGCCATCTACAAAAAAATCCCTTATTTATCTCGATACGAGTTTTATCGCAAAGTGACCCGCGACAAAAAACTGGACAGTCTTAGATATTTACTTGATTTATCAGAATCCTACCGTGGGGATAAAAAACATAGTTTATATGGTGCGGCTATTGATCAAAACATAAGTGATTTAAATGAAAACTCGGTTAAAAAAGAATTAAGTGCGTGGAGAAAAGCAACTTTTGCTTCATCCACTATAAATAAATCAGGTCTTGGGTTTGGGTTGATAGCCATCATTATTGCTGTTTTTTCTTATTTAAACCCGGACACACTTAATAGAAGTGCTCAGTTTTATAGTGCGTTTGAGCGACCAAACCCCTTTATTTATTCTATTGAACCCGGTGAGACAACACTGGAACAAGGTGGACGTTTTTTTGCGAGAATCTTATTCGAAGGTGAAGAACCTTCCCGTGTTTCTCTTTCCCTCAAAACAGATGTTGAAGAACAATTCCGCAACCTTACAATGCAACGAACTACACCGGGGACATGGGTTTCGGAACCTATCGAGTTATTCTCTGATTTAGATTACCGAATTGTAATGGATGATTTCCAATCAGAGACTAAACGTATTTCTGTAAGCCAAATTCCACGTTTTTCAGATCTTATTGTACTCGCAGAACCACCGGCTTACACCAGGCTCGAAAAACGTGAGTTCCGCTATCCGTTTAGCAGGATCGAAGTACCAGAAGGTTCAGATATTTCTGTACGTGCAACGGCAAATAAAGAGCTAACTACAGCTCAAATGCTGTTGAAATCTCAGGACGAAGCAATTGAGTTAAATCTGACTGATACTGAAAACTTTTGGGAACATGATTTTAATTTAGTTAAAGCTGATACCGTGCGTTTTCATTTAGAAGATTTTGAAGGACTAGAAAACAGGAATCCCTATAATTTTACTTTTGCTGTAATCCCCGATCGTGATCCTACAGTCAGAATTTTAGAACCCAGACCATTGCTTCAGGAGCTCAATCCTACCGATGTTACTATTCGTTTTGAAGCAAGAGACGATTACGGGTTTTCTTCTATCCATCTACGATATGAAATCCATCCTGCTTTTAGCGAATCTGTTCAAACAGGTTCCGTGCGGTTGGCGGGAACATCCCCGGCAAATTTTTCCACTTCCTATGAATGGGATCTTAGTCCCTTTAATCTCCAGGCAATGGATGAAATCGTTTATTGGATTGAAGTTTTTGATAACGATGAAGTAAATGGGTTTAAATCGGCCGTTTCTGCCCGACAAACAATACGTTTTGCATCCCTCGCCGATAATTTATTAGAACAGGATGAAAAGCAAAGTGAAATTAATGAAGCCCTCGAGGAACTAAGTCGCCAAAATGAAGAAACAAGAGAAAGTATGCGACAGCTTCGGGAAGATATCATAAACAATCCTGATGACTCCTGGCAACAACAGCGAAGCACCGATGACTTAATTGAGCAACAAGAGGATTTAAATAAGCAGGTTGAAGATATCCGCAAACAATTCGAAGACTTAAGACGCGAACTTGAGAATGATGAAATTTTAAGTGATGATACCCTTGAATTGTATCAACAACTGCAACAACTGATGGAAGAGATTGATGATCCGGCTATTATGGAGCTTCTTGAACAACTCCGCGAAGGTTTAGAGGATATGAACAATGATCAGATTCGCGACTCACTCCAGCAGATGGAATTTAACGAAAGAAGTTATCAGGAGCGGCTGGAGCGAACGGTTGAATTGTTCAAGCAACTTCAGTTGAATGCTGAACTTGATAAAATGTCGGCTCTTTTCGATGAACTTGCAAAAATGGAAGAGCGTTTGATGGAGTTAGATGATGCAAGCGAACAACAATCTCGTCAGGAAAATATTCAAGATGAATTAGACAAATTACGCGATCGTCTCGAATCCATTCCTGAGAATAGTCCAAACAGGCAACAACAGCGTATGGATGATATGGTTAATGAGATGACTCCTCAGATGGATTCCATTCAGGATCAGGTGCAGGAAAATATTGATTCCCTCCAAGAGAGTATTGATAGTGGCGAACAACCCGGATCAGAGTCCCGACAGCAACAGCAGAACATACAACAGCAGCTACAACAAATGGCAACGGCTTTACAACAGGCCCGCCAGGATATGAATCAGGAGTCTATTAATTTGAATATTTTTGCATTACGATCTCTTTTCCAGACTATGCTTTTATTATCAGAAGCACAAGAAACTCAAAATTTAATTACGTTGGGATTAGAACAAAGTAGTCCGGCTTTTGTTAATCAAGCCAGAACTCAACGTAATATTGCTAATATCTTTGGGACTGTAGTTGATTCCCTTATGGTCGTTGCAAAAGAAGTTCCTCAGTTTCCCAATATGCTCCTGGCAGAAAGGTTAGAAACAAGTGAACATCTTGAAACAAGTGTGGGGCATTTGGCTGAGCGAAATAAAAACAGAGCAACCACTGCCGAACGTATTGCATTAGGTGGAATCAATAAAATTACCGGAATGATTTCTGACTTGATTGATCAGTTAGATGAAGAAGGCGGTGGTGGCTCGGGTAGCGGGGGCATGAGTGCCGAACAAATGCTTGAGCAGATGCAACAAATGGGCGAGGAACAGCAAATGCTGAATGAACAGATTCAAGACTTTATTAACGATATGGTTGGAGATCGTTTATCGCAAGATCAGATGGAGAGATTGAACCAAATGGCTCGTCAACAAAATGAAATTCGCCGTCAATTAGAGGATTTGCAAAGACGTGGTGCATTACGTCCGGGAGATAGTCTTGCCAGTGAGTTAGAGCGTTTAGCCGAGCAGATGGAAGATGCTATCAACGATTTAAGAGGCGGCTCTATGGATCGTTTAATGGTTGAACGTCAGCAGAATATTCTATCCCGAATGTTAGAAGCCGAACGTGCATTTGATGAACGCGAACAGGAAGAACGAAGAGAGGGTGAAACTGTAACTGATTTTGATAGAACAAGTCCACCACCATTGACCTTAGAAGAACTGGAGAGAGAAATACGTAACAGGTTACAAGATCCTAATACCACTCGTTTCAGCGAAGATTACCAACGGTTGATACGCATGTATTTCGAACTACTCCAAGAACAAGAAGGCAGAGAAATTCAGTTACCGGGTGAGTAGTTAGGGTTTACTTGAATTTATAAACCTTTTTAGCCTCAAAACCATTTTTCATCCCCCTGTATTGACTTCGCCAACTTTACAAAACAAAATCATCCACACCGTCATCCCGGAAATGCATTCAGCGAAGCAAATGCGTTACCCGGGCTCTTCCAGTTACGAAATGGAGAAGTCGTGTTCAAGGCTGGTTGTCTTTGAGAAACTATAGAATCGGCTGCATAATGGTCTTAGATCAGCACTGGAAGATCCCGCATAAAATGATTGCTCCGCTTATCATTTTTACGGGATGACGTTTCTTTGTTATTTTTTTGATTCATAAGTCTTGGCTATATCAACATCAACGGTAAAATGCCGTAGGCATGACCGGATATCATATCCCCACAATTTTGCTTCACGGGAATCGCTTCGCTCGGGGCACTTCGTTGGGCTTAAAATCTGATAATAAACTCATAGCAATTTAACGACTTCAGGAGCCTCAAAACCTTCCACATCATCCCCAAATAAACCCAATTCATACTTCCATTCGAGGTATTAATATTTTATATTACTTAAATTATTTAATTCTATCGAAAAACTCATTTCAATCACAAAACTGTTCAACATGTTCAATCCCAGATTTTTGGTTATTTTAGGACTTATTGTTCTGGCTGCCTTATCAAGATTTTTGCCATTCCCTCCTAATGTAGCTGCTGTTGCAGCTGTTGCACTCTTCGGTGGTGCATATTTTGCTGATAAACGTCTAGCATTCATCATTCCTTTAGCAGTTATGCTGTTAACCGACTTAATTATTGGTCTACATTCTACTCTTTTATTTGTTTATGCCGCTTTTGGTTTGATTGTAGGAATTGGCTTTCTCTTACGCGATAAAATTAGCTTTAAAACTGTACCATTTGCAGCAATTGGCGGATCCTTAGCCTTTTTCATCATCACTAACTTTGGTGTATGGCTTATGAGTGCTTACTATCCACTAACATTAGGTGGACTTGTAGCATGTTACACCGCTGCAATTCCATTCTTTCACTACACTCTTTTAGGTGATTTATTTTTTGTAAGTGTTTTATTCGGCTCCTTTGAACTGGCAAAGCGCTCATTTCCTGCTTTACAGTCAGCTTAGTAATAACTAATTCTTATTTTTTTAAAAGCTGTTTTTATAATGAAGACAGCTTTTTTTATTTTCCTTTGGAGTTGTCTCAAGGCCACTATCTGAATCTTCTTAAATCATTAAAATAAAGTCAAACAAAAACGCTATGATAACTGAACTAATCAAACCTGAAATTAATGAGTTGGTCGATAAAAAAGACTGGAAAACGATACAAGAACTTGTTGAGGACTGGCCGGTTCAGGAAATAGCTGAGTTATTAATGGAAATGAAGCCATCTAATCGAATTATTATTTTTCGATTATTGCACAAGCAAAAGATGGCAGAGGTATTCTCTTATCTGGAACCTGAGTCACAAAATGATTTAGTTGATGAACTAACCGACGAAGAGAACCGAAATATTCTTACTAACATGGCACCCGACGACCGTACCATGTTTCTTGAAGAACTTCCCGGGCAAATAACACAACGCCTCCTTAATCTTCTAAATCCTCAAGATTTACGGGAAGCAACACAGCTTCTGGGCTATCCCGATGAAAGCGTGGGTCGACTTATGACCCCCGATTACATTGCAGTTCGACCTAGTTGGTCCATAGAACAGTGTAATAAACACATTAGAGCGATGAGCAACAAAAGCGAAACTTTAAACATGATTTATGTTACAGATACATCATGGAAGTTGCTCGACTCTCTTGAATTGAAACAGTTTCTACTAAATGACCCCGAAGTTTTAGTTGAAGATCTAATGGATCATTCATTTGCAAGTATAGAGGCCACCGAAGATCGTGAAGAAGCCATCAAGATCATGCAAAAATATGATCGTACGGTTTTACCTGTTGTAGACACCGATGGCATTTTGTTGGGTATAGTAACTGTAGACGACGTACTTGATGTAGCCGAAGAAGAAGCAACTGAAGATTTTCATAAAACAGCAGCGGTTGCACCGCTTCAGCGTGGATATAGAGAAACAAGCATTTATCAACTCTTCCGAAGCCGGATAGCGTGGTTAATGGTTTTGGTATTTGTAAGTTTGATGTCTTCCGGCGTAATTGCACTCTATGAAGATGTATTAGCATCGGCAATAGCTCTGGCTTTTTTCATTCCGCTTTTAATCGGTAGTGCCGGTAATGCAGGTGCGCAGGCGGCTACACTTATGGTACGGGCTCTTGCAACCGATGATGTGAATCTATCGCAATGGCTTAATACAACGGGCAAGGAAATAATGGTTGGAATATCACTTGGTCTTGTTATGGGAGCTGCTTGCTATGTTTTAGGCTTATTTGTAGGTGGTACAGAGATTGGTATAATTGTGGGACTAACAATGGTTTCTATAATTTTGGTAGCAAATATTATAGGAACACTTCTTCCATTTTTATTAACCTATTTTAATATGGATCCGGCTGTTGCAAGCAGCCCGCTAATTGCAACCATTATGGATGCGTCCGGTTTACTGATTTACTTTGGAATAGCTACACTAATTTTAGGTAGTTTGTGAGAAATACTCCACCGTCTCCTGCAATGGCTCGCCTGTACCGGGAACTCTTTCTATCAATTTGTTAAATTGATCAAGGTATACAGCTGCTTTTAAAAGTTGATCCCATATACGACGGTAATTTCTGATTTGCTCATGAATGGACAGCATCGTCTCTAAATTAATCTTGCCTTTACTTGCTTCAAGTAAGATTAGTCCTTTTAACGTTTCGTATAAGCCTTCGAGTTGTACTTTCAGCTTCTGAAGTTCTTCAACCGAAAACTTTTTAGATTCTGAATCCGAAATACGTGCAAAAGAAACTAACATTTTCCTAAGTGTTTTAAGCCCTGATTTAATTTCACCCGATATATCACCTTTTATTGTAACTTTCTGGCTTTCAATAGCATTAATACGCGCTTCTCCTAAATACTGTAGTACACGTAATGCATTAGGTAAAACTTCTTCAAGCTCGTCAGGTAAACCGCTGGTTTTTATATCTCGTATGTATTCAATAGTTGAATCAGTTAATAGTTGAATATTTTTTGATTTAACCTCTAACTTATTCCCTTTTAGTTCACTCCTAAGAACTCCTCGAACGAATTTACTGGCTTTTCTATCAACTCGTTTTAGTTCAAAAATCAATGCACTAATAGCCAACGCCGGGGTGTTTATAACTGTTGGGTCTAAATAGCGAGTAGTTTCTGGTTTGTCTTCAATCTGAGTAAACCGCTTTTCTAAAAACTTTACTAACATAGCTGTAAAAGGAAATAAAACAATAAGACCAAGTATCTTTATTAGCGTATGAAAAATGGCAATTACATAGGGTAAAGACAAGTCACTGCCGAATACGTTGTAAATCATAGCAATATAAAACCCAATAAATGGTAATGCTATTGGCCCCTTTAACACATTAAACAAAACGTGAGCCATAGCCGCTCTCTTTGCGTTGGGAGTTGCCCCAATTACCGCAAGTAAAGCCGTGGAAGTAGTACCAATATCAGCACCAACAACCATAATAGCGCCACCTTCCACAGGAATAATACCCCCACCCACAGCCGTAATAATTACGGCTATTGACGCAGACGATGATTGCATAACTACCGTTAAGGCCATCCCTATAAAAAACAACAGAAGCATTCCATAAAAACCACTTCCTATTTGATCGAATGGAACAAATTCACCGGCATCTTCAAATGTATTTTTTAGCACGTCAATACCCAGAAAAAATATAGCAAATCCAACTAAGGCTTGTCCTAAAGCCCCAACAGTTGAGTCTTTCTTTGCTAACCAAAGACCAATACCTACTGCTAAAATTGGCATTGATAACAATTGAAGGTCAACCTTAAAGCCTACAGATGCAATTATCCAACCTGTTAATGTAGTTCCGACATTGCTCCCGAATATTACATATACAGCTTGCAAAAGACTTATCAAGCCTGCATTAACAAAACCAATAGTTGCAAATATTACGGCACTCGAAGATTGTACTAAAGCGG
The DNA here is from genome assembly GCA_003566635.1 of Balneolia bacterium. Lineage (GTDB taxonomy): Bacteria > Bacteroidota > Rhodothermia > Balneolales > Cyclonatronaceae > PXCK01. The sequence continues at coordinate 23,955 of PXCK01000132.1, forward strand.
TAATGAGAATACCGGATAAAATCCCTTTTACGGGTGTAGATGTATACTTATATAAAAGCTTGCGAAGTGTGTTCCCTGCTGCATAGCGCAAACCATCGGTAAGTAACTTCATTCCTAAAAGAAATAAAGCTACACCGCCCATAAAGGGAAATATTATATTCGATACCCATGCATCCATTGGGTTAATTTACATGATTTTGAAATTTATTCGTAATTAATGGATGATTTAAGTTCAACAATTGGTTAGCTAAAGAACGAATTTTATGTTTTTAGACTTTTGCTTGTAACAATCTGAAAGGTCATATTCAAATGTCAATAAAACAAACATTCGACTATATTATAGCGGGTGCCGGCGCTGCCGGCCTCAGTTTGTTATGGCATATTCTTAACACACCTGAACTTAAGAAAAAGAATGTTTTAGTTATCGATAAATCATTTGATGAACACGAAGAAAAAACCTGGTGCTTTTGGGATGATAATCAAATTCCCTTCAAACATTTGATAAAGAAAAAGTGGAGTAAAATACAGGTTAAGTCAAAGGGTGAAATTTTTTCTCAAGATTCAGGTCTATTCAATTACCATTGTATCAAATCAAGTCAGTTTCGAAAAGATATCATCACAACTGCTAAAACGTTTTCAAACGTACAATTTCTTGAAGCAAGTGTATCTTCTTTTTCTGAAAATCAGAAAAGCGCCATCGTTTCAACAGATGTAGGTGAATTTTACGGTGAATGGACTTTCCAATCTGTTATACATCCATACAAAAAGAGTCCACCGGAGAAACCGGTTCTTCAACATTTCATGGGTTATTTGATTGAAACGAATAACCCAATATTTGATGAAAACGCTATGACTATGATGGACTTCAACGAAAAAGATTTCCCTGAACCCGGCACACATTTCTTTTATGTACTACCCTACAGCTCAACTTCAGCCTTAGTAGAATACACTATCTTTTCAGATAATTTACTTGATGAGTCGGGTTATAATTATGGTGTTAATCATTACTTAAAGACTTCATTTGGGTTGAACAAATCAGATTACAAAATTATTGAAAAGGAAAAGGGTGTCATCCCAATGGATGATACTCCAAGAAAGACGTTTTTGAATACCAAAACTTTGAGTATTGGTATTAGCGGTGGTTTGACTAAACCAACCACAGGGTACACGTTCACACGTATACAAAAACATTGCAGATCTATTGTCAATGACTTAAAGAATAGCCGGACACCTTCGCCATATTCTGCTGCACCTTATCGTTACCGTATGTATGACCACCTGCTCTTAAATATCTTAAAAAAAGAGCCCGAGAAATCTTATACTATTTTCCACAACCTGTTTAAACACAATTCTATCGATACAATTTTGAGGTTTCTGGATGAATCGACATCATTAAAAGATGAAGTCAAAATTTTTTCCAGTCTCCCCTATTATCCATTCCTGAAAGCACTTGTCCTTTCAACCCCAAAATTACCATCTTTATGAGGCATCCGGTACAAGTTTTAAATACTTCGATTGCAATTGTAGTACCTGTGTTAGTAGTTCTGTCTATACTTGCTCCTGAATTTACTGAAAGTCTGGCTCCTTACTTATTATTTCTGTCTGTGTTTATTGTTGGAATCCCTCACGGTGCGGTTGACCATGTAGTTGCAGCTGATTTGTACAATCTGAAGAAATCGCTTAAAGGACACCTTCTTTTTTACAGTTCCTACCTGTTAGTTATGTTAATAATTGGTGCACTCTGGCTTGCTTTTCCAATAGCCGGGATGATATTATTCCTGATCATTTCCATCTATCATTTCGGTCAGGCTGATGCTGTAGCATTAGTAGAAAAAGAATCTGCTTTTTTTAATCTTTATGCATGGATGAGAGGTTTTCTCATCATTGGGATAATCATTTTTGGACATCCTGAAATAAGCCTACCAATTATTGAAACAGCTATTAGAACCTCGCCCGATTCATTTTCTTTACTCTATCAATACAGTTTTTCTTTTCTATTGGTTACTCTTGTTTTGTTTATTATCACAACCATCCCGGTAATGAACAAACTGATAATTACGAAATCGAAAATGCTTTTCGACAGTTTACTTCTAATCGCTTTGTTATTACTAACCCATCCACTGATTGGCTTTGCAATATATTTTGCATTTTGGCATTCGGCCGGCCATGTGTTAGAAATGATAGAGTTTTTTAAGGAGAAAGGTCGAGATGTAAGTATAGGCAGGTTCTACAAAATGGCTTTACCATTTACATTGGTATCGTTTGCCGGACTTGGACTCTTATTAATTATCCATCAGGCATACTCATTTGGCAATGAAATGGTGTCTCTCTTATTTATTCTCATAAGCGTATTAACACTACCTCATATGCTTATTGTAGATCAAATGTTTAAATCAACAAAAATAAAGGAACATTAAATATGGAATTTAATTACAAGAAAAAATGGAAACGCCATTCTATATATGGAGTTGCACTGGTAGGGCTTGGTATAAACTTTGTAGCCGAAGCAACAATTATAAAGAGTATGACCCCTGCTGATTTCGATATGAGTACACTTGGACATATGGCTTTATGGTTTTGGATAGGATTATTTGGTTTAGTTGCTATAAATGCCGGAATATGTTTTGTTGGTGATGCCGTTAAAAATAGAATGTATATGGAGTTAGAAGAATCCGGCAGGTTAAAGGCTTCTAAATAATAGAACTTTTTTGGTACATTTATCTCTCAACTAAAGTGAAAGATGTAACTGATTTATATTCTAAGTATGAGCCTATCTACCCGGATTATTCACCAAGAAATTTTCTTGGTAGCAAGGCGAAGGTGGAAAATCAGCGGAAGGGTACCTTAGTACCCTGAGCATGACTTTTTCACCTTCAACGCAGCTAACATGGAAATTTTGCAGCATTTAAACCACACCCAAATTTGAGTGAGTGCGGTATTTTTCTAAAAATAATATTTTTAATAGTTTAAGATTTAAATTTCATACTTTCGTGAATAATTCGGGTTAAATAAGCTATCAAGAATTTTTAGTGATAAAACTCCGAAGAACTACGAATTTATAGCACCTGAATTGCACCAAGGGAAAAGCTCTGTTCAGGTTATCACTAAATTAATGGAACAAAAAGGACTTTCCAGACTCGAAGCCGGACTGATGGTTGAAGATGTGAAAACCAATATTGGTATCATGAAAATGAATCTTTATACAGGTCCTTTAGTTATCCTTATTGGTATAGCATATTTTTATTTTGGAATGACTGTATTGACCCCATTTTTGATTCTTTCATTAGGGTTTCTCCAGCTGAGTGCAGGTTATAAAGCCAAAAAGCAGTATGATGAAGTTGTTAGCAAATTTTAATATCCCCACACCTGTCTTCTGATTTATATCCACATCTTCGAAAATTCAACTTATCTTTGTTGATAGACAATAACTTAATCCAATAGATTCTAACTAAATTCATCAATTGTCGGATAAATCTTCAAAACGTATAACTCTTAACAGAGAGTTGAATGAACGAACCGGACGCTTTCGCAAAAGCATGAACCGTGTTCGGTGGTCGAAAAGCCTGATGCAAGTGTTCTGGTCGGCAGGTCCGGTTACCGGGATTGCTTTGATTGGCGGTTATTGGATTGGTTACGGGGTATTTCCCCCGCTTTCACTGCTTATATATTTTATTTTTTATGTAGCAATAACCGGTATCATTGGTCTGATTGCAAAGGTAGTTTACGATGCAACCCGCGGACATCTAAAAGAGCAGGGTGAACGCGATATCCGCTCTGTAACCGATAAGCTTGGTGACCTTATCCTGGAAGTTAGAGATTTGCAAGTGGAAGGCTACGAGGGCGACGCACGTAAAAGGGAAGCTGCGCTTCAACTACTTCGCCGGGTTGACCTCACCCCTTACGGCGTTTCAATAGCATTTACAAACCTTACCGGAGATCCCGAAACCGGACGTATCATGGCACAGCTTTCTGCATATCGAAAAACAGGCCTCAACTCAAGGGTAAAAGATTTATACGAGACATATCGTCCACATATTGAAAATGCAATAGCTGACTTGGAACAGAACTCCCCGGAAGCAGCCAGAGAGTTAAGTCGGCGATTTACAGGCCAGGTAAACACAAGCCTCAAAAAGGGAGTAAAACGGGAGGCTCATTTCCTTCACAGAATAATGTCGGCTATTGAATTTAACAACCCGCTATTGATGACGTTATCTGATGTGGAGGAAATGATTATTTTGGCATTTGAGCTGGTTAATGGACGCGAAATACCTACCCTCGTCTTCTCCTATTCAGGAAAGTGGAAATTTGCCCGAACACTTGACCAGCTTGAAAAGCGGAGAAGTATCTACAGAATGATTCAGGCCAGAGGCGGCAATAGAATGCGTGCGCTGGCTGCTTTTTTGCGTGAGTCGGATTACCTCGAAGCAGAAGAGCTGCCTAAAGGCTTGCCTATGGCCCAACTTGTTGAACGCATCAATGTAATTTTAAACCGTCTTGCTTCAGACATCAGGGCTATAAGCGAAAAAAATATTGATTTAAGTACTGCTAAAGCCCAAAAGTTGCAGCAACTAGTCAATATCATGGAAAACTCGATTGAGCTTTACAAACTCGGTCATAGTGGTTTTCGTGAAGTGGGCAAACGCCACGCCCAACTTATTGAAGCGTCACAAAACTGGGAAAAATTAACCGCTAAGTCATCGGGCAACCCTGGTGACCTCCAAATAGGTCCCGGTCGACGAGGACTACGTCTTCGTGAAGACATTATTGGTCTTAACGAAGAAGCACGTCTTGATTTCTGCCGTCATCTGGTTTGGTATTTCGAACGAGAAGGTATGACCGGGAAAAAGGCAGGATGGCAAACGAACCACCGATTGGATGATTACGAGAAACGTACCGAATCGGCTCGTCTTTTAGCTATAGAACTGGCACTAGCTCTTGAACCTCATATCGGACTTTCAAAACCGGAAATCCAGCGTAATATAAACTCGACTAAAGCGATATATCTGGGAGAACTTAACCCGGATATGAGCGCTGTACAAAAAGAAGAGTTGGGTCAAAGAATGGCTCGCGAGGTTGACCAAAGCCTTGGAAGACCTGCTGAGCAATTAGCTGAAGCTCTGGTAAGACTCTATAGGGTTGATTTACCAGAGGATGCGCGAGAGTTTCTATATCAGCAATATGGGGCCAGACCGGAGATGTTGGAAATATTGGAAAATAGTCAGGAGCAATTTGAGAATCCGGCAAGCTTTATGGCAGAACGACCGCCGGCTGTACCTGAACCCTCATCAACTTGGAGTAAAGCATTACAGGCCGGACGCCGGAGATTAGGCAAAAAGTAAATATTGCATTACTACCAAAACTTTACTTCAATTTAGTTCAATCACAAAAAAGCCCCAATGATAATTTATCATCGGGGCTATTATTAGTGCTGCGAAAAGATTAGTTAGTTTCACCATCTTTGTTGTAGTCATAACCATCAGCATTACTCATAATTTGAGCAACGATAGTTAATAAAATACCGTAAATAACTTTTGATGTAACGTCAGCTACAGTATATGTTAACTGACGACCTACAACTGCAGCTTCAGCAGCTAATCCTGTTAAAGATGGTTCTAATCCTGGTGGAATTAGGTATGGCATTAAATATGCGCCCGGGTATAACATCCACGAGAATAGAAAGACTTTCCAGATGTAGCCCATGTAGCGTTGTGCATCAGCAGGAATTCCTTCAGAACCTTCTTTAATAACTTTATTCATTGTTATTAAAATATCAACAAAGAAGATTGTTGAAATAGTACCCCAAAGTACGAACAATCCGAAGCTTGTTACCTCAAAATACTGACCTATATAACCGGTTACAATCATCATAGTACCGGAGAACCAAAATCTATTTCTTACGCTAGAAAAACTACTTCTTGTTAAAGAAACAACAAATAGAATTTGGAAAAGTAGCATTGGTACGTCAATTAACCAGTTTAAGTAACGGTAACCGTTATTAAACAAGGCTGCACCATCTGCGAGGAAATATCTGCCGGCTTCAGTATCGAAAGTGAAGGCATTAATCCAGTTTTGAGCCTGTATGAAAAGTAACAAACCCGCAGATACCATTACCACAACCGATAATACGGCTGTTGTTCTGTACTTAGGCTGAACAGTCTTAATCGTTAATATAAAGTAGATTAAAGCTGCAAACATTACAGCATAACCTACTGTGAGAACATGAGCAACCATCTGAAATGCCATTTCTGACAGACCGTCGCCTATCCCCACGTAGTTTTCAAATGTAGCATTACCTAATGAGTAATTGTCCATTTTAATTATCCTTTATTATTGTTAGTTAACATGTAAACCATTCTGCAATAAGCAATTAAAAGTTTACATCTCTTTATTAGTTTGTGAGAGTTAAGTGTGCAAACCCCATTTCTTAAGATTTCGTTTATTTTAAATTCATAAATAATTATTTTTATATAATATGAACGCTTGTTTAGTCAAAGTTGTTAAGTTAATTTTTACTAAATCTATATTTACTTTATTTAACATTTTAAGTAAAACAAATATTTTGCACACTTATTATTCAAACTATTGCTACTCAATGTAATTCAACACAAAAGACACCACATCAGTTTTACATTTTTGTATTATGTAATAATCTATGATTCATAAGTGTCAATTCTATTTTAAAGAAGCCATCGTGTACTTATATTATAAATATGAATACATCAGACTCTTTAAACCCCGACCTTGTAGAATTTAACCCGGATGCATACGATTCGGGTATTCAAAACGAAATGGATGCTACAGTTTCATCTGTAAAAGATAGTTCTGGAGACAGCAATCAACTTTTTGGTCCGGAATATTATCATAATTACGAATTAAGCTGGCTTGATTTCAATAATCGAGTACTCTATCAGGCTGAAAACAACTTAAACCCACTTTTAGAGCGTGTAAAATTCATAGGTATTGTTTGCAGTAACCTTGACGAATTCTTCCAAAAAAGAGTGGGTGGTCTCCAGCGTCAATATGATGCCGGAATTACAACTCCGGCTGTAGATGGACTCAACCCTCTCCAACAACTCAAAAAGATTCGAAAAGTAGTAAAGAAAATGATTTCTAACTACAGAACATGTTTTTTCGATTCATTAGTACCTGAACTCAGCGAAAAGGGTATTCATTTAGTTGGATATAACGATCTGAATGACAAGCAAAAACATACTGTAGATACGTATTTTAATGAACAACTTTATCCCATTTTAACGCCGCTTGTTGTTGATAAGTCCCACCCTTTCCCTTTCATTTCCAACAAAAGTAGATCATTTGCGGTTGAAATTGAAAAAGCAGGTGAGGATGAAAATATTTTTGCAAGGGTTAAAGTACCTGAAAGCAGACCCCGCTGGTTCATCGTTCAGGAATCTAAGAAGAAAGTAGTACTTATTGATATTGATGAAATTATACAAACACATATTGGATCCCTTTTTCCGGGAGCAAATGTAACATCGGCAAACATTTTCCGCGTTACACGTAATGCTGATATTAAGCATAACGAAGAAGAAGCTGACGATTTATTAGAATTAATTGAAGAAGAGTTAAGAGAGCGCCGTTTTGCTGAAGTTGTAAGACTTGAAATTGATGCAGAAACACCAGACCACGTAAAAGAGTTTTTATATAACAAATTAAAAGTTGATGAAACTGAAGTATTTGAAATGATAGGAGCCATTGGCTTGGCAGATTGCTTATCTCTCGGCTCAATAAATGGTTTTCATAATTTAAAAAATGAACGTTGGACCCCGGCTCTTCATCCTGTTTTTAGACATGAGATAGATGAAGACGCACCAGATATTTTCTCTTTGATGAAACAAGGCGAATTTATGGTTCATCACCCCTATCACAGTTTTGCTACTTCTGTACAAAAATTTATTGAAGATGCTGCCAGAGATCCCAATGTACTTGCCATTAAGCAAACACTTTATCGAACATCTTCAGACTCTCCTATTATGCACGCTTTAATGAAAGCTGCAGACTCAGGTAAACAAGTTGCAGTTCTTGTAGAATTAAAAGCCAGATTTGATGAACAACAAAATATTGAATGGTCTCATAAATTAGAAAAAGCCGGTATACACGTATCTTATGGCTTACCGGGACTCAAAATTCACTCCAAAATTACAATGGTGGTGAGAGATGAAGGTGGATCAGTACAACGATATGCACATATTGGTACAGGTAACTACCACCCCGGGACGGCAAATCTTTACGAAGATTTTGGTTTCTTTACCACCGATGATGATATATGTACTGATGTGACAAATGTATTCAATTACTTAACAGGCTATGCACCTCAAAGTAATTACAAGAAGCTATTAGTTGCTCCTCATTTTATGCGTAACAGTATCAAAAGATTGATTGATTTTGAAATTAATGAAGCTAAAGAAGGCAGGTCGGCCAGGATAATCATGAAGATGAATAGCTTGGAAGACCCTGCAATGATTCAGCAACTGTACGAAGCTTCCAATGTTGGTGTTGAAATTGATGTTGTTGTACGTGGTGTTTGTCGATTAAAACCGGGAATTAAAGGCCTGAGTGAAAACATACGAATTCATTCAATTATTGGTCGTTTTTTAGAACACTCACGTCTGTATTATTTTAGCCATGCCGATAATGACTTGTATTACATTGGTTCAGCAGATTTAATGCATCGTAATTTGGATAACAGAGTTGAAGTAATCACACCTATAGAAGATGTTTCCTTAAAACGTTACTTACAATTTGTACTTTTTGTGAGTTTAAAAGATAATACCAACAGATGGGTGTTAAAAGAAGATGGTACTTATGAAAAACAAGATCCGGGCGATGATTATCATATTTATACACATGATATACTTATGCGTCACACCTCATCATTAAGAGATCCAATACCATCTAGCATAAAAGTTATTTAAAACGGTTAAATTAACCCGAATTATTCACCAAAAAATTTTCTTGGTAGCAAGGCGAAGGTGGAAAAACAGCGGAAGGGTACCTTAGTACCCTGAGCATGACTTTTTCACCTTCAACGCAGCTAGCATGGAAATTTTGTAGCATTTTAACTATACGCAAATTTGAGTGAGTGTGGTATTTCTCTATTTACAATATTTTTAAACATATAAGACTTAAATTTCATGATATCGTGAATAATCCGGGTTAAAGAAGTTTTCCTGGCATAAGCCCTCTCAGGGTTAATGTTTGAAAGTCATTTTATTGAATTAATATCGTATTATTGAAACATTTACTGTTACATTCGTATCATGTAATTGTTTCAAATCAAACGTATCCTGTATAACCAATGACATTACAAAAAAATGTATTGCATTTCCTCAAACCGGGGGTACTCTTCTTTTATGTGGGGTTGTTGGGTTATATCATCTTCTTCCTGTTCAGACCATCTATCGATCTCTCAAGTAGTGCGTCAATTCAGCTTTCATCAGATAAAGCCATAGAAACAAAACTCACGCTGAATGAGCGCCTAAATCTTTCAAGTGAAAATCTTGAATCGGCTGCTTTTCGGTTTCAAGACATAAATCTTTTTAAAGAATTACGAAATATAAACACGAATTTTGGTGCTACTCCCCACAGGATGAACAGAAATCGTGTTCCACTAAATTACTGGCGCGTTACTTCGGGGTATTTATATGAGGATTATGCAGCTATTACATCTGATAATCAGATATTTAATGATGTTGGACTTTCTCAAATGGTGTTATCAAACCAAGGTGAGATTATAAATTTTCGGATTAATCCTGCAAGAAATACCAGTCTCTACCCTTCTGAACTAAGCTATGATAGCCTGCTTAACATTATTACTGAAGTTTTTGGATATCAGTTAGACAACTATATTTATGATGACAGTCCCGCTATTGAGTCACCGGAAGATGGCCCTATCTTTTTTTCTGAAAACCGACCTAATGATAGCGGCTCCGTAACATTAACGAAAGTTCGTCCTTCTATCCCCGGTCCAGAAACTTTAGTTCTAGATTATAGTTTTATTGATAGTGATGAAGAAAAGGGCTTCAGAATTAACTCTTTCAATGCCAATTTTATTGAAGACAGATCTACTCTACAGGCTGCTAATGATGAATTAATCTTTTTGATTTTTTTTCTAGGGATATTCAGCCTTATCACTATAGTTGTAATAATTACTGCTGTCCGTCAAATTTTTGCTCAACGGGTTGAATGGAAACGAGCTATTATTATCTTTGTTTTCGTTACACTCCTTCTATTTTTTCGCAGATACGACCTCTTCGCTAATACATTCTATACTTTTATAGACAGTACTATTTTCTTAACGGACCTATTCGTAGGATTGTTACTATCCATGTTTTACGGGGTTTATGCAGCCCTGGCCTATATTGCGTGGGAATCGCTAGCAAGAAAACAGAGTATGGGTCAAATTTCACTCATTGATTCGGTATGGTCGGGTAAGATTTTCCATAAGCAAGTAAGCAAGGGTGTTATTGCGGGTTATGCCATTGCCGGCATTTCGCTTGGTATTTTTGGTTTTGTATTATTTTCAGCCAACAATGTATATGCTCTTTCCTCATTTGCCGAAGTAGGATTTTCAGAAGTTTCTACTACCATCCCATCAGTTTCCTTGCTGATTAATGCAATCATAAATTCTATACTTTTTGTACTCCCGCAAGTTGCCCTAGTTTATTGCGTTTTTGCTACCTTCATTGATAAAGATGCTATTAGAATTCCTCTTACAATTATTATATCGGGAATTACGCTCACTGCTTTATCTCAGTTTGTAGAGGTCAGCGGTGGACATACATTTACAATAATTATGTACACCTTAGTTAGTATCCCAATTGTATTAGCATATCGTTACTTAGGGTTAATGTCGGCTATATTTGCGTGGTTTACGTTGGTCATCATTCTGCGAATAATACCATTTATCGGTTCTCCTGATGCTATAATCAGTTTGCATGGATGGTTAGCAATTACGTTTCTTCTCACTCCTTTGGTATTTAGTTTGGTTGGAATCAGATATGGTGATACCATCAAAATAGGTAAAGGGTATTTGCCTGATTATGAAGCCCGACGATTTAAGCAACTACGTTCTGAAAAGGAATTAGCAGTAGCAAAAGAAAGTCAATTTGCTCTATTACCCTCTAAAGCTCCAGAAGTTAAAAAGCTAGATGTATATGGTTTTTTTGTACCATCTTACGAAGTTGGCGGTGACTTTTATGATTATTGTGTGATTCGAAATGGTCAAAACGAACCTAAATCTTTAGCTTTAACAATAGTAGATGTATCAGGCAAAGCCATGAAGGCCGCTTTTAATGCTGTTTTTAGCAGTGGACTTATCTCAAGTAGAATTCAAACGGATAATCCTGATACCATATTGACCCAGATAAATCCAATCATCAAAGAAAAAACCGATAGGCAAACGTTTATTACCTGCCAAATTGGTAAAATTGATTTGGAATCGTTAACCTTGGAAATTGCTAATGCCGGCCACTGCTTGCCTCTCATAAAAAGAAATGGAAAAGTTAAAGCACTTTCTATGCCAGATCCAAGATACCCCTTGGGCGTTCTTAGCAAAGTAGACTATCAATATCTGACGTTTCAATTAAAATCTGGTGATGTTTTAATGATGTATTCCGATGGCTTTCCGGAAGCACTAAGTCCTAAAAATGAGCGCTTGGGTTTTGATACTACAGAGAAAATTCTTGCTGATCTAGATACAAATAACATGAATTCAAGGGAAATATGTGACCACATCAAGCAGCTCTTGCTAAATTACAGCAATTACGAACTCGCTGATGATACAACCCTAATTTGTGTTAAAGTGCTCTAATACAAAAGTACCTTACCCTTCCCCTCAATTCCATTTAGCCTTAGCTTTTCGTATCTTCTGGAAGCGCTTTTCTAATAATTATTTTAAATCAATAATCCTTCAATTTATTCTTATTTATGGATCCAAAATTATTAAAACCGGAAACCCTCATGATGTCTTTTGGTTACAAACCGGAGCTATCTGAAGGAGCAATAAAATGTCCAATTTTTCAAACTTCTACATTTGTTTTTAAATCTGCCGAAGAAGGTAAATCTTTTTTTGAAGTAGCCTACGGGTTACGTGAAGCTGATGAAGCTGAAGAGCCGGGTCTGATTTATAGCCGCATTAATAATCCTGATTTAGAAATACTTGAAGACAGACTTTCATTATGGGATAAAGCCGATGATTGTGCCGTATTTGAAAGTGGTATGTCGGCTATAACTACTGTTATGCTTGAATTTTTGAATCCGGGTGATGTTATTCTTCATAGCTTACCTCTTTACGGTGGTACCGATCATTTTATCCAACATGTTCTTCCACGATTTGGGATTAAAGGAATGTCCTTCTACCCTAATGAATCTATAAGTGAATTACGAAATAGAATTCATGAAGCAGGTTTAAGTGATAAAGTAAGAATGATTTATGTAGAAACACCAGCTAACCCTACAAACTCACTCATTGATATTGAAGCGTGCAAAAAATTAGCCAATGAACTATCAACCTCAGATAACAAGGTTTTTGTTGCTGTTGACAATACCTATATGGGGCCGCTGTGGCAACACCCATTAAAACATGGTGCAGATTTTTCAATCTATTCAGCAACAAAATACATTGGTGGCCACAGTGACTTGATAGCTGGTGCAGTTTGTGGAAGTTCTGAAAATATTAAGCGCGTAAAAGTCTTACGAACGTTTCTGGGAAACATGTGTGGCCCATGGGTTGGTTGGCTTCTAATGAGAAGCCTTGAAACGCTAAAAGTACGAATGGAGCAACAGTGTAGTAATGCACAAATAATTGCTACTTGGTTAAAAGATCATCCCAAAGTAGAAAAAGTATACTATTTAGGATTGATTCAAGAGTCAGATCCACAATACCAAATTTATAAAAAACAATATACTGCACCGGGAGCCATGCTATCATTTGATATTAAAGGAGGCGAAAAAGAGGCCTTTCGATTTCTCAATGCATTAAATATTATAAAACTTGCTGTAAGTTTGGGTAGTACAGAATCTTTGGCTGAGCACCCATATACAATGACTCATGCCGGTTGTGATCGTGAACAGTTGGCTGAGTTTGCAGTTACAGAAAAATTAGTTCGGCTGTCAATAGGTATTGAACATGCCGATGATATTATTGCAGATTTGGAGCAAGCCCTGGCAGCTGTATAATCAGGATTATTCACCTAGAAAACTTAAACCGAATTATTCACGGAAGCATAAAATTTAAATCTTATACCATTAAATATTGTATATAGAAAAATACCACACTCACTCAAATTTGGGTGTGGATAGAATGCTGCATACCGAGCGAAGCGATTCCCACGAAGCAAAACCCATGAGCTGCTATAAGGAGCGAAGAGTATTGAGACAAATAAAACTATAACAATAGTTTAGGGCATATTTTCCAGCCATGGGTTTAAACCCATGGCTGCCTCTTGAAGCGCCCCGAGCGAAGCGATTCCCACGAAGTGAAATCCATGGCTAGAAAGCATGGTTAATTCAAATTATATCAATAGGTTAGGATGCATAATCTATCCATGGATTTTCCCGAGCGAAGCGATTCCTACGAAGCAAAACCCATGAACTGCTAAAAGGAGCGATGAATGTTGAGATAAAAAAAATTATAACAATAGTTTAGGGCATATTTTCCAGCCATGGATTTAAATCCATGGCTAGTTCTTTACTATATAAAAGATTTTAGCTGTTTTATGACTACAGGATTCAAGTAATAAATGCAACACAGCCAGAGTTATTCATCATTTTCTGATGGAAATAAATCAATTGACGATGTTGTCTCGAACCTATGGAGTAACATTCTTGCCTCCTGAAGTTCAGCCAACAAACTTGATTTTTCATTGTCTGATGCAAGATGAAGTTCTTCAGCCAATTTATCTCTCATATTTCTTAAATATCGTATCATTAAAAGCTTCATAGCACCTTTTGCTGTAAAGTAGGGATTCGAATCCTTTACAATTTTTGTTGTACGTTTCTCATTTCCATATTCACTTACAGCAAACCTATCCATCATAATTTCACTTACCAATTCCGGATATGGCGGATCTTTTTCTAAAAAGACCGATGCATTTATTTCTTTTTCATTATTGTATAATTCAATAATACGTTCAAAAAAAGTTTTCAACTCATCATCCTGAAAATGGTCTGGACCTACATTACTGCCAATATAGGCAACAAGCGGATCTCCAAACTCGAGCATTAATCGAATAATATCTTTTTCGTATCCCGGTTTAGTTTTGGGTTTCTTGGGGATTTTTTGGCTTCTGTTATTAGGTTCTGTGGATTTATCCACATCCAGTTCTGCTCTTCTTTCTTCACGTTGCCGGGTACGAACTTCATCCCTGCGCCGGTTAGCAAGGATACCTCCAAGTTCCTCGTAAAGAGCCCGCCCCCCTACACTTGATAGTTTTCTGAGATGATCGACCAAAGTTTCTCGTAGTACCGCATCAGGCACTCTACCGATGGAGGTTAATATTCTGGTAATATTATTTTTCCGCTGAAGAGGATCGTCCCATTCGCCGGCTTGCTTTGCGTGTTCAACCATGAATGTTATAAAGTCCTGAGATTCGGTCCGAACAAATTCACGAAATGATTCATTTCCATATTTTTGAACGTAAGAATCAGGGTCTTCACCATCCGGGAGATGCATTAATCGTACCTGTAACCCTGCTTCTAATGCAATATCCAGCCCACGCATCATGGCATTTTGCCCGGCATTGTCAGCATCATACACCATTAGTAAATCATCTGTATAATTTTTCAAGAGGCGCATTTGTTCTTTGGTAACAGATGTACCACTGGTTGCTAAAACATTTTTAATGCCATTTTGATGAAGTGAAATTACATCCATATACCCTTCAACAAGAATAGCCTGTTTATGCTTTCGAATTTCATTTTTTGCAAAGTTAATGCCATACATTACTTCGCTTTTGCTATATACTTTTGTCTGTGGAGAGTTAATATATTTGGGTCCTTTACCATCTTGCATCACTCTTCCGCCAAAGCCAATCACCTTACCTGATGTACTAAAAATAGGGAACATTAAACGACCACGAAACACATCATAAGGTATATCATTATCATTGTATTTAATCAAACCGGCTTCAGCTAAATATAGCTCGTTAATCCCTGCACTCTTTGCATGTTGAAGCAAACCCGTCATCATATCAGGAGAAAAACCTAGCCCAAACTTTTTAATTGTATCAGCCTTTATACCACGTTTTTGAATGTATTTGAGTGCTTCTTTACCTGCATCCTCTGCAGTTAACTGTTGGAAAAAAAACCTACCGGCAAATCGCAAAGCGTGATATATACCTTCTGTAAGTTGCGAGCGTTCATCATATTCCGGATTTTCTTCCTCAGGTAATTCAATATGGTATCGTTCAGCCAGTGTACGCATGGCCTCAACAAAACCTACACCTTCAATTTCCATCAAAAAATTAAATACATCACCACCGGAACCACATCCAAAGCATTTGTATATACCCATTGACGGTGTCACATAAAATGATGGTGTCTTTTCGTTGTGAAAAGGACACAATCCTGTAAAATTATTTCCCGAGCGCTTCAGTTTAACATAGTCTGATACTATATCGACTATATCAGCCGCTGATTTAATTTCTTCCTTTTTTTGATCGGTAATTATCACTTTTGACATTATCAAAAATACATAGAACCCTGTTATCAAACAGGTACAAATACAAAGTTTAGCGAATTAAATTTTTCTGAACCTTTGTTTATGGATGTCGTAACTTAAACTAATTATTTTCAAGACTAATTATTAACTAACACCGAATCATTATGCTCGATTTCATCAAAACCGTATTTGCATCAGCAATCGGTTTCTTTCTCGTAATTTTTCTCTTCTTCTTTTTAATCTTTTTATTGATTGTTAGCACATCAAGTGATCCGGAACCAACTGTACGTTCTAATAGTGTTCTAACTCTAAAAGCCAGCGGTAACATTCCTGACAGATTCCCACAAAACCCATTCGATCAATTATTTTCAACCCCGGGCGGAAGTGGATTTTCTTTGGAAACACTGGATAATAACCTAAAAAAGGCAGCCGCCGATGAACGAATTGCCGGTATTTTATTAGAAATAGACATGCTTGCCACTCCTTGGAGTAACCTTGAGCATGCCCGCCGCTCACTTGAGCAGTTTAGAGAAGAATCAGGGAAATTTATCTATGTAACTACCAACGACATTGGGTTTAATGAACAAGGGTATTATTTGGCAACGGTTGCAGACTCTATTTTTGCGCCACCAATGACTATGATGATGATGGATGGTTTTGTAATTGAAGGTACATTTTTAACCGGTATGCTAGAAAAAATTGGAGTTTCGGCCGAAGTTGTTAACCGGGGTGCTTATAAGTCTGCAGGAGACTCTTTTGTTCGTAGAAGTTTTTCCGAATCGGACCGTGAACAACTAGAACTGATTTATTCGCGTATCATAGATGAGTTTGAAACTCGTGTATCCGAAAGAGTTGGTATGACTCCCGATGAGTTAAAAGCTATGATGGATGAGCCACCTGTTTTAAGTATTGACCACTATTATGAACTTGGATTTATTGATGCATTAATTTCACCAACGGAATTAAATGATAGAATTAAAAGCAGACTTGGAGTTAATGAAAACAGAAACCTAGCGCGTATTTCTTCAAGAAGGTATGAGCGTGTTACCGAACGCTCTGCCGGCTTTTCTAGACCAGCACGTGAAAGTATAGCAGTGATTTATGCTAATGGTGCAATTATGCCACAAGTAGATGATGATTTCTCCGGTCTATTTGGAGAAACCGGCATATCATACCAAAATTTCAGAAGAAGTTTAAATGCCGCACTAAATGATTCAAATGTTGAAGCCATTGTTGTAAGAATTACAAGCCCCGGTGGAGCTGCTTCCACTTCCGACATGATTTGGCAGTTGATTCAAGATGCATCTGAGAAAAAACCTATTATTGCATCAATGGGAGGCGTTGCTGCATCCGGTGGATATTATATTGCAATGGCAGCCGATGAAATCTTTGCCGAAGCTACTACTATAACAGGTTCAATCGGTGTTATAGGAATTGCAATTGATGCCAATGAACTTATAACCGACCGTTTAGGTATAGATATAGACGAAATTCGTTTCAACAGAAATGCCGGATGGCTAAATCCAACACAACCCCTTACAGATGAACACAGGTTGGCTTATCGTACATTTATTGATTCATCCTACGATGAGTTCGTTAGTCGTGTTGCTGAAAGCAGAGACGCGGAGTTTTCTGCAATTGATGAAGTCGCTCAAGGTCGTGTTTGGAGTGGACTTGATGCTTACGAAGCCGGCTTGATTGACAGGGTTGGTGGACTCGATCACGCTATTGCACGTGCTGCTGAAATTGCTGAACTAGAAGATTACAGTATTCGTGTATTCCCACGTGAACAGACAATTTTCGAGATATTTAGTGATACCCAAAATGTTTCTATTAGAAATATCATCGCACGTGAATTACCCTATGCAACCGAATTGGATATTCTGGAGCGAGCATTTAGCGGTAACTACAATGGTGCTTGGGCAATAATGCCTTACAATGTTAGCATTAAGTAAAGCGTCCGCAAAGTATATCACTATACAATTTCAATAAAAAAGGGGCTCAAGGCCCCTTTTTTATTTATTGATTCATCGAGATCAAAAACTCATGATTGTTTCGGGTTCCTCTCATTTTGTCAAGTAGAAACTCCATCGATTCTAAAGGCGACATTGGGGATAAGAACCTTCTAAGTAAAACAACCTTTTCTCTCTCTCCTTCACTTACAAGTAACTCTTCCTTCCTGGTACCTGTCTTAAAGACATCAATAGCAGGGAAAATTCTATTTTCGGCTATACGTCTATCAAGTACAAGTTCCATATTACCGGTCCCCTTAAATTCCTCGAAAATCACATCGTCCATACGTGAACCCGTTTGAACCAGAGCAGTAGCAAGAATTGTAAGGCTTCCACCATCTTCAATATTTCTTGCAAGACTAAAAAGTTTACGCGGTTTTTTCAACGCTTCAGAATCAACACCACCACTCATGGTTCTGCCGGATTTAGATGCACAAATGTTGTAGGCTCTTGCAAGTCTCGTTATTGAATCCATCAACAATATTACATCATGACCTGTCTCTGTTAGCCTCTTAGCCTTCTCAAATACCAACTCGGCAAGACTAACATGGTTTTCCGGTTTTTGGTCGAAGGTGGAAGCCAATACTTCACAATTATGCGTATTTCGCTCCATTTCGGTAACTTCTTCCGGTCGTTCATCAATCAAGAGTATCAATATCTTGGTTTGAGGATAGTTCTTAGAAAGTGCATTCGCTATGGAACGTAAAATAGTTGTTTTACCGGTTTTAGGCTGTGCAACAATCAATCCACGCTGACCTTTTCCTATTGGTGCAAAAAGGTCAATCACCCGGGTAGTATATTCAAACGGAGATTTCTCAAGTATATATCTGTCATTAGGATAAATAGGTAAAAGATCATCAAAATCGTCCCGATTATCCATGTCTCTC
>PXCK01000056.1 GCA_003566635.1 Balneolia bacterium
CCCATTTTCGCTCAAAGGATTTAGAATGCTTGTAGAGAAAAATGAGGATGATGAAGTCCGTGCAGAAGCAACCATCCGTGTGGATGTGAATGGTGTAACCGAACACACGGCTGCCGAAAGCTCAGGTCCGGTTCATGCCATAGATTTAGCACTTCGTAAAGCACTAACCAAGTTTTTCCCCGAAATAGAGCGTATGCATTTATCTGATTATAAAGTGCGCGTTTTAAATGGTCAGGATGGTACCAAAGCGAAAGTTCGTGTCCTGATTGAATCAGCCAGCGAAGGTCGCAACTGGATAACCGTTGGCGTTTCCGAAAACATAATGGAAGCCAGCAGGCAAGCTTTAATGGAAAGTTATGCCTGGTTTCTTAAAGAACAACAATCAACATACACATCAACAAGACAAAAAGTATCATGAAGAAGCATATTAAAATATTCGATACCACATTGAGGGATGGCGAACAGGCACCCGGATTTAGCATGAATAGAAAAGAAAAGCTTCGACTGGCACTTCAACTCGAAAAAATGGGTGTGGATGTTATTGAAGCCGGTTTCCCGATTTGTTCGGATGATGATTTCGAAGCCGTTAAAGAAATTGCGCAAGTCGTTACAAAAAGCACGGTGGCCGGGTTATGTCGTGCTACTCAAAAAGATATTGACCGAGCATGGGAAGCCGTTAAGTATGCAAAAAAACCTCGAATTCACACATTTATTGCTACATCTGACATCCACATGGAGCATAAACTTGGTAAGACAAGGGAAGAGGTAATTGAAAGCACAAAGAAGGCTGTTAGTTACGCGAAACAATATTGCCACGATGTTGAGTTCTCTGCCGAGGATGCCTCCCGGAGCGAACCCGATTTTCTTTGCAAAGTTTTCGAAACTGCCATCAGCGCCGGTGCAACCGTTGTAAATGTACCCGATACCGTTGGTTATGCGTTGCCCTGGGAGTTTGGTCAGTTGATAAAGTACATAAAGGAAAATGTTCCGAACATTGACAAAGCCGAATTGAGTGTGCATTGCCATGATGACCTCGGGATGGCTGTGGCAAACTCGTTGGCAGCCGTTGCAAACGGAGCCGACCAAATTGAATGTACCATCAACGGTATTGGTGAGCGTGCAGGAAATGCTTCTTTGGAGGAAGTTGTAATGGCTATTCATACAAGAGCGCAATCATTTGAGCATGAATGTCACGTAGCAACGCAACAGTTATTCCCTGCCAGCCAATTATTGAGCGAAATTACCGGAGTGAAAGTCCAGCCTAATAAAGCCATTGTCGGTGAAAATGCATTCGCCCATGAAGCAGGCATTCATCAGGATGGAATGTTGAAAAACCCATTGAATTACGAAATCATGGAGCCCCAAACGGTGGGTGTGCCGGAGAGCAAAATTGTATTGGGTAAACACTCGGGAAGAAACGCGCTAAACAGTCATCTTAAGCGACTTGGTTTCAACTTTTCGAAAAACGAGTTGGATGTGGTTTACAAAAACTTCAGCCGCTTAACCGACCATAAAAAAGTGATTACCGACAGTGATTTAATTTACCTGTCAAATAATGGCGTAACTGAAATGGGTTCCCAATTTATAAACGATTCAATCCAGCATTTATATAATAAATAATTTGATATGACTTTGACTGAAAAAATTCTGGCACGAGCTGCCGGTAAAACCAAAACCATACCGGGCGATAATGTTTGGGTTGATGTGGATGTTCTGTTAACCCACGATGTTTGCGGTCCACCGGCTATCGGTATTTTTAAACGTGAATTCGGTGAGAATGCAGCCGTGTGGGACAGGAAAAAACTTGTAATTATTCCTGACCACTACATCTTTACCAAAGATGTTTACGCCAACCGAAATATCGATATTCTGCGGTCTTTCGCCAGTGAGCAACAATTACCCTACTATTACGACGTAGGAACAGAAAACTATAAAGGCGTTTGTCATGTGGCTATGCCCGAGCTTGGGTTTACACGACCGGGCGAAGTCCTTTTCGGAACTGATTCCCACACTTGCACAGCCGGTGCTTTCGGGCAATTT
Organism: Balneolia bacterium; assembly: GCA_003566635.1. Taxonomy (GTDB): domain Bacteria; phylum Bacteroidota; class Rhodothermia; order Balneolales; family Cyclonatronaceae; genus PXCK01. The sequence continues at coordinate 2,041 of PXCK01000056.1, forward strand.
GCAACCGGAATCGGTAACACGGATGCGGCTTTCATAATGGGAACCGGTAAACTTTGGGTGAAAGTACCCGAAACCATGAAATTCATTTTTGAAGGTGAAATCCCGCCTTATATCATGGCCAAAGATCTGATTTTGCAGATTATTGGTGATATTGGCGTCGATGGTGCAACATACCGTGCAATGGAATTTACCGGTGATGGCGTAATGAGAATGGATATGGAAGGACGAATGACCCTTACCAATATGGTGATTGAAGCCGGTGGTAAAAACGGAGTTGTCGAGCCGGACGAAACAACGTTCAACTACGTACGCGAGCGGACTAACCACCCGTTTGATCCGGTTTATAACAGCCCTGATGCAAAATATCATAGCGTAAGGGTATATAAATCATCCGAGCTGGAGCCGATGGTCGCCAAACCGCATTCGCCGGATAATAAAGCTACCGTTACCGAAGTGAAGGGCACAAAATTAACACGTGCTTATATCGGCTCGTGTACCGGCGGAAAAATTAGCGATTTCGAAGCCGCGGCTAAAATCATTAAAGGTAATGAGCTAAAAATTGACACCTATGTAGTTCCGGCTACAACTGAGGTGAAGCGTCAGTTACGAGAAGTTACTTTCGAAGGGCAAACGCTTTGGGATATTTTCGAAAGTGCAGGTTGCCACATGGGCGAAGCCTCATGTGCGGCATGTTTGGGTGGCCCATCCGATACATTCGGTCGTTTAAATCACGAAGAAATTTGTATTTCCACTACGAACCGGAATTTCCCGGGTAGAATGGGATCGAAGAAATCTCAGGTTTATTTGGCATCGCCCTATACCGTAGCGGCATCGGCCATTGCCGGCGTTATTACCGATCCAAGAGAGTATTTGCCGGTAACGGTTTAATTATCACCCTAAAAAATAAAAAGATGAAGAAAATTGTAGGAAAAGCATTTGTACTTGGGGATGATATCGATACGGATCAAATCATTCCGGCGGAGCATTTAGTGTATAGTCTGGATAAGCCCGAAGAAAAGAAATTTTATGGAAGATTTGCACTTTCGGGTGTTCCGGATTCTGTTTCGGGTTTACCTGAAGGCGGGATTCCATTTACACAACCGGATAAATTCGAATCGGATTTTCAAATAATTGTAGCCGGGAAAAATTTCGGGTGTGGGTCATCGCGTGAGCACGCGCCGTTCGCGCTTCAGGTAGCAGGAATCAAAGCGGTAATTGCACCCGGATATGCTCGCATATTCTATCGCAATGCCATAGATGGCGGATTCCTCATTCCTTACGAATGCTTTGAAAGCCTGAACGGAACCATCAAGACGGGAGACGAGCTTGAAATTGACACGGATCTGGACTTATTGCATCACAAAGCGAGCGATAAGCAATATCCGCTTCGTCCACTTGGTGATGTGGCAGACATTGTTGAAGCCGGTGGCATTTTTGAATATGCACGCAAAAACAAAATGTTTTAATCGAAATAAAACAAACGATACGAAAATCAATACTTAGACCAATATCAACCAAATGAAATCATACAAAATAGTCGTATTACCGGGAGATGGTATAGGACCGGAAGTTACAAAAGCGACCTTCGAAGTGATTGGCTCCGTCGGCAAACAATTCGGTTTTGAACTAAAGACAGAATACCATGATATTGGCGGTGCGAGTATAGACCGGCATGGAATACCGCTTACGGATGATGCGCTTTCGGCCTGCAAAAATGCCGGTGCCGTTTTTCTTGGTGCGGTTGGTGGAACAAAATGGGATCATCTTGAAGGTGCATTGCGACCGGAGTCGGGGCTGCTGGCTCTTAGAAAAGGGTTGAATGTTTATGCAAATCTACGTCCTGTAAAGATTTTTCCGGGACTCGAAAATTATTCACCCCTTAAAGCAGAATTACTTGAAGGTGTGGACTTAGTAGTGGTTCGTGAACTAACAGGCGGACTCTATTTTGGTCAGCCCAAAGGACCGGGCACTACGGAAGCGGGACTTCGAAACGCGGTTGATACGATGGTTTACGATGAAAATGAAATCAAACGCATCACCCATAAAGCATTTGAGCTAGCCCGCAATAGAAGAGGAAAACTCACATCGGTAGATAAAGCCAATGTTCTTGCAAGCTCCCGTTTATGGCGGGATGTGGTGAACGAAGTTTCAGCCCAATATCCCGATGTAGAACTTGAGCACATGCTGGTGGATAACTGCGCCATGCAGTTGGTTCGTCAGCCTGCAAGTTTCGATGTCATCCTAACCGAAAACATGTTTGGTGATATTTTAAGTGATGAAGCAGCTATGCTAACCGGGTCAATAGGGATGTTGCCATCTGCAAGTGTTGGAGATAAGGGTGGCCTTTACGAACCTGTTCACGGTTCAGCCCCCGATATTGCAGGAAAGAACTTGGCTAATCCTATGGCTGCCATCCTTTCCGGCGCTATGATGTTACGTAACACACTTGGAGAACCCGAAGCTGCAAATGCAATAGAACAGGCTGTTTCGGCAGTAATAGAAAATGGGAATCGAGGAGCCGATTTGGCAAAACCCGGAGAAAAAGCACTTAGTACAAATGAACTGACCGAAAAAGTGCAATTAAAACTCAAAGACTTGGCCGCTAAGGAGCCATCTTTTAGTTAATAATTTGAAGCCTTAGAACTGAATAATTTTAGTAACGTGCAGATGAGAAAAACGAACAACCTTTTGCCGGTTGAGCAGGGATTGTACAACCCGGAAAATGAACACGATGCCTGTGGAATTGGCTTTGTTGCCAATATTCAAGGACGTGCTTCAAACGATATTGTGAAGCAGGCCATCAGGGTTCTAATCAATCTTGATCACCGTGGAGCAACCGGTGCTGAGATGAATACGGGCGATGGCGCCGGTATTTTAATGCAGCTTCCTCATAAATTTTTGAAAGCTTCTTGTCAGGGATTGGGATTTGATCTGCCGGAACCGGGCAATTACGGAGTCGGGATGATTTTCTTTCCCGGAGAGCGTGAAGATAGATTGCCATGTGAAGAAATCGTAGAGAATATCGTTAAGGAAGAAGGATTAAAAGTTTTGGGATGGCGAAAAGTGCCTACCAACAATACCTCTCTTGGGGAAACAGCCATTGCATCAGAGCCATCTGTAAGACAGATTTTTATCGAAAAACCCGATGATATCCATACGGAGCTGGATTTTGAGCGAAAGTTGTTTGTAATTCGTCGCCGTTGTACACGCGCTATTGAAGAGACTGATTTAAAAATCAAAGAGAAGGAATTTTTCTACATCAACAGTATGTCGTGCCGTACCATCATTTATAAAGGTATGCTCACGCCAACGCAGCTTGAAAAATATTTCCGTGATTTGAGCAATCCGGATATGAAAACGGCTATTGCTTTGGTTCACTCCCGCTTCAGTACGAACACCTTTCCAAGCTGGAAGCTGGCACATCCCTACCGCTATATTATTCATAATGGGGAAATAAATACGGTGCGCGGAAATCAGAACTGGTTGCATGCCCGTGAATCGTTGCTGGAATCGGAGCTTTTTGGGGATGACATCAAAAAAGTGATGCCCATTGTGCAGGATGCCGGAAGTGATTCCGCAAAATTCGACAATTGTCTGGAGTTCCTTTCACTTAGTGGCAGATCGCTGCCCCACGCCATGATGATGATGATTCCCGAACCGTGGGAAAAACATGATCGCATGAGCGATGAAAAGCGTGCTTTCTATGAGTATCACAGCTGCATGATGGAACCGTGGGATGGTCCGGCATCAGTAGCATTTACCGATGGAAAAGTTGTTGGTGCTACACTGGATAGAAACGGACTGAGGCCATCGCGCTATTACATCACACGTGACGATACCATTATTCTATCATCCGAAGCAGGTGTGTTGGATACTCCACCGGATGAAGTAATGGTAAAAGGCCGGCTAAAACCCGGGCGTATGCTTTTGATTGATACAGTTGAAAAGCGCATCATCAGCGATGATGAAATCAAAGATAGCTTGGTGAAGGAAAAACCTTATCGTCAATGGTTGGATGAAAACCTTGTTGATTTTAGCGCCATCAGCCGTGAATTGACTTACCCTGAACCGGATCTGGAGCATTACGAAATTGTACAGCGCCAAAAAGTCTTTGGTTACACGTATGAAGATTTGAGAATCAATGTGGGTCCGATGGCCGAAAATATGCTTCAGCCGATTGGAGCCATGGGGAATGACGCCCCTCTTGCAGTCTTATCAAATCAGCCACAGTTACTCTACAACTACTTTAAGCAATTATTCGCGCAGGTTACCAATCCGCCAATCGATCCGATTCGGGAGGAAATGGTTACTTCTACTGAAGCGTATTTAGGCGCCAAGGGGAATATCCTGGACAGCTCACCTGAGCGTTGTATACAAATCAAATTGCGGACTCCTATCCTCACCACTGAGGAAATGGGGCAGCTCCGAAATTTGGATAACGGATCATTCAAATTTGAAGAACTATCCATCTTATTTCCCGCAGGATCAGGAGGAAAGGGACTTGAAAAGAGCCTGAAAGCAATTTTCGATCAAGCGGATGCAGCCATCAAAAAAGGTGCTTCCATCCTGATTTTATCAGACCGAAATTTTGATAAGGATCACACGCCCATCCCCGCGCTTCTTGCGGTTTCGGGGCTTCATCACCACTTAATCAGATGTGGAAATCGTACGAAGATCAGCATCATACTGGAATCCGGCGAGCCGCGGGAGACGCATCATTTTTGTACGCTTTTAGGATATGGTGTTGATGCCGTAAATCCTTACATGGCCTATGAAAGCCTCTTCGATATGATTAAGGAAGGATTGATCACTGACATTTCCTACGCCAACGCTGTGAAGGGTTACAACACTGCAGTGGTGAAAGGTATCGTGAAAGTGATGGCAAAAATGGGTATATCCACCATAAAATCATATCGCGGGGCGCAGATTTTTGAAGCGCTGGGGATATCAAAAGAGGTGATTGACAAATATTTTAGCTGGACGGATTCCAGAATCGGCGGTATTACGATGGATGTGATCGCCACCGAGGCGGATATGCGTCACCAAAAAGCCTTCCCGAAAGTTCATGTGAATGGAACCGTACTTGATGAAGCGGGTCAGTACAAGTGGCGTCGAAATGGGGAATATCACATGTATAACCCCAAAACCATTCACACGCTTCAGCAGGCCGTACGAACCGGTGATTATGAGCTGTATAAAAAATATTCACGCTTACTTGATGAACAGGATGACCCCGCACCGACCTTGCGTCATTTGCTTGGTTTTTATTATGATGAATCCGCCGCTATTCCTATTGATGAGGTCGAATCGGTAGATTCGATTTGTCAGCGGTTCAAAACGGGAGCAATGTCGTATGGCTCCATCAGCGAGGAAGTGCACGAAGCGCTGGCGATTGCCATGAACCGTATTGGCGGTAAAAGCAATACGGGTGAAGGGGGCGAGCATCCCAAAAGATTCACTCCCGATGCCAATGGCGATTCCCGCAATAGTGCCATCAAGCAGGTAGCTTCGGGACGGTTTGGTGTTACGAGTGAATACCTGACGCAAGCTAAAGAAATACAGATTAAAATGGCGCAGGGTGCTAAGCCCGGTGAGGGTGGTGAGCTCCCCGGCAGAAAAGTGTATCCGTGGATTGCGAATGTGCGTTTATCGACCCCGGGTGTTGGACTCATATCTCCGCCTCCGCACCATGATATCTACTCGATTGAGGATTTATCACAGTTAATTCATGACCTGAAAAACGCGAATAACAAAGCCGATATCAATGTAAAGCTGGTGTCGAAAGTGGGAGTTGGAACAATAGCGGCCGGTGTGGCCAAAGCAAAAGCCGATGTAATTTTGATCAGCGGCCATGATGGTGGTACAGGGGCATCACCCCAAACGAGTATAAAACATGCAGGTCTCCCGTGGGAAATAGGGCTTTCGGAAGTGCATCAAACGTTGGTGCTTAACAATTTGCGTAGTCGCGTTAAACTGGAAACCGACGGGCAGGTCAAAACCGGACGTGATGTTGTTTTGGCGGCTTTGCTCGGAGCAGAAGAATACGGTTTCGGTACGAGCGCGCTCGTTACACTTGGATGCATTATGATGCGCGTCTGCCACCTCGATACGTGTCCGGTTGGCGTTGCTACACAGAACCCTGATCTCAGGGCAAAATTTACAGGCGATCCGGCTTATCTTGTAAACTTCATGCGATTTGTGGCTCAGGATATGCGCGAGCACATGGCAAAACTTGGTTTCTGGACAATTGACGATATGATTGGTCGAAGTGACAAACTCTATCAAAAGAAAACCAATCACTGGAAGGCAAAGCATCTTGATTTAAGCAAGATTCTGCACCGCATTGACTCCCCATCTTACATTGGCGTTCGAAAAATGTATAAGCAGAGTCACGGACTCGAAAACTCTATGGATATCCAAACGCTACTGGATATTTGTGAGCCGGCGCTACGGGATAAGACTCCGGTTACTGCGCGCTTGTCAATTCGAAATATAAATCGGGTTACCGGAACCATTGTAGGGAGCGAAATTACCCGGAAATATGGATCGGAAGGGTTGCCGGAAGATACCATCAGGTTACGATTGCATGGCTCGGCAGGACAAAGTTTCGGAGCATTTGTACCCAAAGGCATGACGCTTGAACTGGAAGGCGATGCGAACGATTATTTCGGGAAAGGCCTGTCAGGCGGGAAGCTAATCCTGTATCCCGATGCCAAAGCCCGTTTTAAGCCGGAAGAAAATATGATTGTAGGTAACGTAGCTCTTTATGGCGCAACAAGTGGTGAGGCCTACATCCGCGGTAAAGCGGGAGAACGGTTTTGTGTAAGAAATAGTGGTGTTCATGCGGTAGTTGAATCCGTTGGTGACCACGGTTGTGAATATATGACCGGAGGAAAAGTGATTGTGCTGGGATCAACCGGCAGGAATTTTGCGGCGGGTATGTCGGGTGGATTGGCTTATGTTTTTGATGAGGACGGAAACTTCGCCGAAAACTGCAATAAAGAAATGGTAAATCTTGAGGCTTTGGTGGATGAAGAAGAAATCCGCGAAGTTGAAGAAATGATTCGTCGCCATGCAGATTATACCGACAGCAACCTGGCATGGAAAATACTTGCAAAATGGAAAGAAGTTGTGCCTCATTTTGTGAAAATCTATCCTAAAGATTTTAAGCGAATGAGGGAGTCAATTGAGTCTGCAATGAAACTTGGACTCGAGAAAGATGATGCCGAGTTACAGGCTTTTTATCAGAATAAGGGCGAAAAAGCCAGAGTCGCCGGTAATTAAGAATATTGAAGAACTGAATAAAGGAAACAGAACATGGGAAAGCCAACCGGATTTTTAGAATTTGAACGAAAGTCGACCACCTATCGTGACCCGGCAGAGCGGGTGCAGACCTGGGATGAATTTGACGAAAAACCTGACGAACAGATTCTTCAAAAGCAAGGCGCGCGCTGCATGGACTGTGGTATTCCCTTTTGCCAAACCGGCGATAATTTGAACGGGAAAACATTTGGATGCCCGATACATAATTTAATTCCCGAGTGGAATGATCTGGTTTACCGCGGGAAATGGCGCGAAGCTCTTGATCGGCTTCACAAAACCAACAACTTCCCTGAGTTTACCGGGCGTGTTTGTCCGGCGCCATGCGAGGGCTCCTGTGTGTTGGGATTGATTGAAAAACCGGTTGCCATAAAATCTATCGAACAGGCTATTATTGACCGTGGTTTTGAAGAAGGCTGGGTAAAACCTCATATCCCATCAAAACGAACAGGCAAAAAGGTGGCGATAGTGGGATCGGGACCTGCCGGATTGGCTGCTGCAGATCAGTTGAACAGAGCAGGTCACACCGTTACGGTATTCGAACGGGCAGACAGAATTGGCGGATTGCTGACCTACGGCATTCCCAATATGAAACTGGATAAGAAAGTGGTGAAGCGCAGAGTCGATTTGTTGGCTGAGGAAGGCATAACATTTATCACCAATACAGAAATCGGGAAAGACAAACCGGCCGATGAACTCAAAAAAGAATTCGATGCTGTGATTCTGGCCGGCGGAGCAACGGTTCCACGAAATCTCGAAATTGAGGGACGGGATGCCGAAGGAATATTATTTGCGATGGATTTTCTGCACGCCGATACCAAAAGCTTACTTGATTCAAATCATAAGGATGGCAAATTCACATCAGCGAAAGGCAAGCACGTGATCGTGATTGGAGGGGGCGATACCGGTACTGATTGCGTGGGTACATCCATGCGACATGGCTGTGCTTCGGTAACGCAATTCGAAATTATGCCGAAACCACCGGAAAACCGGGATGTCAAGAATCCATGGCCGGAGTGGCCGCATATCTATCGTCTGGATTATGGTCAGGAAGAAGCTAAAGCCAAATTCGGCGATGATCCGCGCTCGTATGAAGTAATGACCAAAAAGTTCGAAAAAGATGACAAAGGCTATGTGAAAGAATTGCACACGGTGCAAATCAAATGGAAGGTCTCAAAAGAGGGTAGAATGATTCCGGAAGAGGTGAAAGGCAGTGAAAGAGTGTGGAAAGCCGATCTTGTACTATTAGCAATGGGATTTACAGGCCCGGAAAATCCACTATTGGATCAGCTCGGAGTTGAGCGTGATGCACGTTCAAAGGCTAAAGCCGAGCACGAAGTCTACAAAACCAATGTGGACGGCGTATTTGCCGCCGGAGACATGCGTCGCGGACAGAGCCTGGTTGTTTGGGCGATAAATGAGGGACGTGGTGCCGCACGTGAATGCGATCGCTGGTTGATGGGGAGTACGGAATTGCCTTAATTTTTTATTCCTCCTTAGAGAACTCGAGCAAATCACCCGGTTGGCAGTCTAAGGCTTCGCAGATGGCTTCGAGAGTGGTGAAACGAATAGCTTTGGCCTTGTTACTTTTTAAAATGGATAGATTTGCCATCGTTATGCCAACTTTCTCGGAAAGTTCAGTCAGCGACATTTTGCGTCGTGCCAGCATTACATCAAGATTTACAATAATAGCCATTAGATCGTTAACTCCTGTTCTTTTTGAAGTTCAACACCCTGCTGAAATACTACAGCCACAATCAATAGAATAATCCCGAATACGAGAAAGCTAAAACCAAATTCAGGAGTTGAAATTGCAAATATATTTCCTCCATAGGCTACTTGAGGCTCAATTTTGCCTAAGTGGTTCCAAAATGCTGCGGCGAAGGGATATACTATAAGCACATAAGCGGTGTTTCTCAGGTAAGAAAAATTTTTGTCTGTAAAGAAATTGTTTTCCCTCAACCCAAGCACAAATTTTCGGAGGAACCAGAAAAAAGCAAATAAAAATGTGCCATGGAATAAATATGACCAAAATAAGAATCTAAAACTACTAACAAATTGCTCGCGGGTAATGGGATACCCCGGATGGCCAAGCCTCAGTGGTAGTTCAATATTCTCTTTATATACGCTTTCATGGAATTGGATTAATCCTCCGAGTATACTTCTGTCGCTGCTCTGTTCTTCATCACGAACTTTGAATGAAGCCATAAGAGAGTCAGATGCCTCAAAGCTGTAGAGTTTTCTTGGATTCACGTAATAGAAATGCTCTTCGTAGCTGCCATCATCTTTTGTTCTGTACTCATAGAAAAAATGCTTGTTGTCATGGGTGGTTTTAAAATTCAGGGAGGTTACACCCTTTAGCTTTTCGGTATCGGGCAGGGGATTCCCGGATGTCATAAAACCAAAGATTACCAATCCTATTGTACCAAAAGCTATAAAAAAGAGCGTGATATTTAAAAACCAATGGAAAACTCTGAAGAAAATATTCTGTTTCATAATTCAAAATTATTGAATTTAGGTAATTATTTATTGATTAACAATAAATATATATCATATAACAATAACATTCAATTTTTATTTTTTAGTGATGTATGAAAGCTCATCATAAGCATGTGAGAGATTAAAGTGTGCCATAAAATATTAAGCCGGTTAATCACTTTAACAACCTGATTCTAATTTATAATTTTTACAAGCTTTAGTACCCTATAGAGTTATCCCGGATTATTCACCAAAAAATTTTCTTGGTAGCAAGGCGAAGGTGGAAAATCAGCGGAAGGGTACCTAAGTACCCTGAGCATGACTTTTTTACCTTCAACGTAGATAGCATGGAAATTTCGCTTCGCGGGAATCACTTCGTTCGGTGCGCTTCGCGGGAATCGCTTCGCTCGGAGCGCAGCATTTTAACTACACCCAAATTTGAGTGGGTGTGGTATTTTTCTATATGTAATATTTTTAATAGTATAAGATTTAATTTTCATGCTATCGTGAATAATTCGGGTTATGTGGTTCAACACCTCGTATACCAATAGCTCTCGCTATATTTTAATTTTTTAAAAAAAAGTTTGCAATTACCCACCTTTTTTAGCAAATGAACAAAAATATATGCCTAAATAAAAGCGCTTTTTATTACAAATAAATTAAATTATTAAATAAAAAACACCATAATCCCTAAAAATATTTGATAAAGTCGTGTAAGTTTTTAAATTTATGCACAACCTTTAACTAACAAATCAAAATTTTATGGCTATGATTGCAAAAAGATTTACTATGGGTTTATTGCTTATGATGGGGATGATTTCAACTGGTTTGGCAGAACCGATGTACGACTCCATTGAATCATTCAAAGCATCACCCGAGTACGCGATTTTCATTATCGATAATTTATGGATTTTACTTGCAGCTGCATTGGTGTTCATTATGCACCTTGGCTTTGCCTCTATAGAAAGTGGTATGACGCAAGCAAAAAACACAGTCAACGTTATCTATAAAAATGTGTTCATTCTGTGTGCCGGTATTTTAACCTATGCTTTTGTAGGTTTTCAAATTATGTATCCGGGTGATTTTAATGGATGGTTCGGTTTTGGAGGATTCGGTATCGGGTACGATGCTGCAAATCCTGTCGATTTCCTTACACCTGCCTATGGGGAACAAATGACCATTTGGGCAGATTTTATATTCCAGGCCATGTTCGCGGCAACAGCGGCGACGATTGTATCAGGGTGTGTTACCGGTCGGATCAAACTTCATGTATTCATGATGTTCGGTGTACTTTTGGTTGCTATATCCTATCCCATTACAGGTAGCTGGGTATGGGGCGGTGGCTGGTTAGACGAGCTTGGTTTCTATGACTTCGCCGGTTCAACGCTGGTGCACGGTGTGGGTGGTATCGCAGGCTTGGCTTGTATCATTTTGCTTGGTGCAAGAAAAGGTAAATTTAAGAACGGGAAAGTGGTTCCAATTTTAGGTCACAATATTCCTCTCGCAACAGTGGGTGCGTTCCTGCTTTGGTTCGGATGGTTCGGTTTTAACGGAGGTTCCGTACTTAGTGCTGATCCGATGGAAGTAAGTTTTGTTTTTGTAACAACAGCTATTGCTGCTGCTTCAGGAGCGGTTGCTGCTATGCTAATCACAAAATTGGTAATTAACAAACTGGATGCAACCATGGCGCTTAACGGAATTCTTGCCGGATTGGTTGGAATCACTGCAGGTGCAGATGTTATCGCGCCTATGTTTGCAGCAATTGTTGGAGCCATTGCTGGTACAATAGTGGTTTTCTCTATCATGATGCTCGATAAACTTCAACTTGATGATCCTGTAGGTGCAGTATCTGTTCACGGAATTTGTGGGATATGGGGAACCCTTGCTGTAGGTATTTTTGTGGCTGAGTTTTCTTTCCTTACACAATTGATTGGAACTTTAGCAGTATTGAGCTTCACTTTCATCTTCTCCTTTGCTGTATTCGCAGCGTTTAAATATACCATTGGTGTAAGAGTAAGTGAAGCGTACGAAAA
>PXCK01000114.1 GCA_003566635.1 Balneolia bacterium
AAGGCCGTAAAGAAAATTTTTAGAGTAAGCTTAGCTAGAATGTTCGATTAAATTTTCGAGCTTTCCTGCCAGTATAGCACTATTCGGAGCCGTTAAAATTACAGGATTAGCTCTTCCACTAATAATGAGCGAAACCGTGTTGTCCTCAAGAGAAAGTATTGTATCAAAAATTTTATTGTAACGATATTCCCGGCTTCCATTGTCAATTATCAATAGCCTTCTGTCTGTAAGATATATTTTACCTTCCATCTTTATATCATATCCTGTAAAATTATATTTAACTCCGTCTATTTGTCGGGTACGAAAAACTCTCTTTTTTAAGAGTCGAACATCAGTAGTGTAGAAACAAGATTCGCCCCTGAGCAAGTTTATATCGGTTTCAATAGGTTCGTTTTTTGAATCAATAGCGTTGCGAATGTCCGTTAATGCATCCATAGCTGATATAATGTCGGGGATGTCTTCATCAGAAATTTCGAAGAGGCTAATGATATTTCTCAAGATGTTTTCCTGAGTCTCACTAAGAGCCATATCTTCGACAAAATCTTCATATACCTGATTCAAAACGAACTTTTTACAAACTGTTTTTTGATTTTCATTCAAATCGATTTTCAGTAAAAAAGACTTGGCGTCATCTTTTGAAAACTTTTCATAATGATCAGCAATTTGTTTTAAACCGATAACAGCAATAGCTGTTTGATAGAAGTTCTTATAGATAAGCGCGGGTGACCATTCGAGCAACTCTTGAACTATACTTAAGTTGTCGGTTTCTTCAATTTTTTCAGATACGGCTTTGATTTTTGAACTCATCTTACTCTTCGTTGATAGAGCGAAAAAACTGTAAACAATTGCAAGAAGGGTAGGAGCATACCAAAAATTTCCTATCAAGCCGACTTCGAATGTATAAAAAAGTATAAGAAGACCGAAAGAGAGAAAGAAAGTAGGCGCAATCAGAATTTTTAAAACTGAAGGTACGGAACCGGCAGGGTTTGGATAAGAAATTGTACCGTTAAAAAACTTGTCGAACGTGTTACCGGTATCTTCAAAAATTTCAACTTTATCACCCGTTTGTGTAATTTCGTTAATAGTTTCCGAAGACGAATTCCTTTTTTTGTTAAGACTTTCTCTGTAGTACAAACCATGCCGACCACCGTAAACATAAGACCCGCGGCGATTAACACCGATTCTGGCACCTGTAATACCGGCAGATACGCCTAAGCCGCCTTTTGAAAGGTTAAGTCGAACAGGACCTGAAGAGAAGCTTTTTCTAATAAAAAACGGCATAAAAAGGTAGATGAGTGAAGATTTATCCGTCTAAAGAGAATAGCTAAAAGTGTTTAATAATTCAAGAATTTAAGAACAAAATACACCTTATATCGTCTAATATTAGTGTATAGGATTGGATATTTTAAAAGTTATTAGTTATGAAAGTTTCAAAATCTGATATTAATTTCTACTTAGATATAGTTCTGTTTATAGCATTGATGGGGCTAATTGCTACAGGGGTTATTCTTCATTTAGTGCTTCCGCATGGATCAGGTCAGCTAACATTTTTGGGTCTACGAAGACATGGTTGGGGGGATATTCATTTCTGGATTGCATTGTTATTTACCACGTTGATATTAGTTCACTTAGTTTTACACTGGAATTGGATTAAAGCAAAGTTAGTGAAGAAATCAAGTGTTTGATTTTCTGAGAGTATAATCGGAAATATTCGAGGATAGTTTGAGTATTTAATACAAAAAAACACGATTTTAGCATCATATTTAGCAGAACGATGCAATTTTTGCTCGTGTTGACGTAGTCAAATTTAGAATTCAACTTCACATAATGGTAACAATTATTGGTGCCGGTCCTATTGGGTTGGCTTGCGGTATAGCTCTTAGAAAGAAAAATATTCCTTTTAGAATAATCGAAAAGGGGTGTCTGGTAAATTCAGTTTTTAATTATCCCACGAATATGACTTTCTTTTCGACCTCGGACAGGCTCGAGATAGGTGGTGTTCCATTTATTTCTCATGGTGTAAAAGCAACAAGAAGAGAAGCTCTTGAATACTACCGACGCGTAAAAGAAGCGTTTGATTTACCCGTTCAGGTATATGAAGATGTTCAGTCTATTACTGGTGTAGATGGTTATTATCAGATCAAAACCAACAAAGGAGAGTATCAATCCTCAAAAATTATTATTTCAACCGGATTTTATGGTATTCCCGAAAAACTCAATGTACCCGGTGAAGAGCTATCTAAAGTTAAGCATTATTACGATGAGCCTCATCCTTATGCAAACCTGAAAGTATTGGTAGTAGGGGGTGGTAATTCCGGGGTAGATGTGGCCCTGGAAACCTACAGATGTGGAAGCGAGGTTACAATGGCAGTTCGGGATGAGGCACTTAAACCCGGTGTTAAATACTGGGTACGACCTGATATTGAAAATCGCATCAAAGAAGGGTCTATAAAGGCTTTCTTCAATACAACCGTAATAGCCATTCGTGAAGATGAAGTTGATTTACAAACTCCAGAAGGAATAGTTACCATAGAAAATGATTTTGTTTTGGCAATGACAGGCTATCGACCAAGCTTTCCATTTTTAGAAATGGTTGGAATAGATTTTCATGACGACCAATATCGAACGCCTGTTTTTAATCCTGATACCATGGAATCGTCAAAAAAAGGAATTTATTTGGCGGGAGTGGTCTGTGGTGGTTTGAACACGAGTAAATGGTTTATAGAAAATTCTATTGTCCATGCCGATCAAATTGTAAACCACCTTGAAAGCAAAAAAGAATTTGTCGGCTCATAAATAAAAAAAGGGGTAAGCAAACTGCATCGCGCCGCTACAACCTTCTACCACTGCTACCTTCCGGTCCTGATGGAGTTCAAAGGGAGCTGGCCGTACAGAACTTACCCCAGATTTGTAATATAAGCTTTAATTGAAGCGATATCAATAGAAAAGTTAATCAATTGATTGCTATTTCGGTGAGTTTATATTGATAAGTACCACTTGTATTATTTCCTTACACAAAAAAAAGTCATTTGTATATTTCTGGAAGTTTGCAAGAATTAGATTAAAGCTCCCCAAAATCAGTTTATTAGTATTGTAAATTGGCTGATTTCAATTAAAATAAGCATCTAAAGCCGACTTATAATAAACCAAGTAATTGAAAAAACTTCGAGCTAACTTTCTTATCTTCAAAACAAAAAAATCGTGGAAAAACCGGAATTCATATACTTCGACATAGATGATACCCTTTTAGATCATCATCATGCCCAAAATACGGCTATAGATGAAGTATATAAACGAATTCCCATGTTAGCTCAGGTGCCGCTCGATAAGCTTAAAACAGAATTTGCTTCCGTAAATATCAACCTTTGGAAACGTTACGGAAACGGTGAAATCGATCGTCATTTTCTCCATAAACATCGTTTTGAAGATACTATGGCTTTCTTTGGTTTGGATACCTCCAAAGCACCTGAAATTGCTGATTTGTATATGCAACTCTACAGTGAAAACTGGATGTGGATTGACGGTGCCAAAAATGCACTCCGGGAGTTAAATAAAAACTACAATATCGGATTCATTACTAATGGGTTCTCGGAAGTTCAGCACGCAAAATTCGATCGGTTTGAACTGTTTGAATTCAGCGATATTTTTATTGTTTCGGAGGATGTAGGCTTTTTAAAACCCCATCCTGGTATTTTTATGCATGCAGCTAAAAAGTCGGGCGCCGATTCTTCTAAGATCTTATATGTGGGCGATTCTATCCACTCGGATATAGATGGAGGCAAAAATGCGGGTTGGCAAACAGCTTGGTATAATTACAGAAAAATTTCTCCCCCAAATCTCAACGGAACGTTTATTTTCGACGATTTTGACTCTTTAATTAAAAAATTAACCTGATAATCCTTTCATATTATCAAATATGGCAACATTTACCGAACCAAAAGTAACTCTTGAATTAGCTCTTGAACATGGTTTAACCGAGGATGAATTTGAATCCATCCAAAAATGGTTAGGGCGTATGCCAACCTTTACCGAGCTTGGCGTTTACTCTGTAATGTGGAGTGAGCACTGTTCGTACAAAAACTCCATCGAAGTTTTGAAAACCTTACCAAGAGATGGGGGAGCATTATTAGTTGGTGCAGGGGAGGAAAACGCAGGTTTGGTTGATATAGGTGATGGGCTTGCTTGTGCATTCAAAATAGAAAGCCATAATCATCCTTCCGCAGTTGAGCCGTATCAAGGTGCAGCAACCGGAGTTGGAGGTATTCATAGAGATATTTTTACGATGGGTGCCAGACCCATTGCAGCCCTTAATTCGTTGCGTTTTGGTTCATTAGATAACCCTAGAGTACGTTTTCTACTTGATGGTGTTGTAAGAGGAATTGCAGATTACGGTAACGCATTTGGCGTGCCAACGGTTGGAGGAGAAGTGTATTTCGATGAAAGTTACGAGGGGAATCCGCTCGTGAATGCCATGAGCGTTGGGATAGTGAAAGTTGGTGAAACGGCATCAGCGGTAGCACCCGGTCCGGGAAATCCTGTCATTATCGTTGGTTCGGCTACCGGACGAGATGGTATTCATGGTGCTACATTTGCATCAGAGGAAATTTCGGAAGAGAGTGAGTCTAAACGACCAAGTGTTCAGGTGGGTGATCCGTTTACCGAAAAACTTTTACTCGAAGCATCTCTTGAGGCACTCAAAACCGGTGCAGTTTTGGGTATGCAGGATATGGGCGCTGCCGGAATCAGCTGTTCGAGCTCCGAAATGAGTGCTAAAAGCGAAACCGGGATGAAAATCAATCTTGATTTGGTTCCACAGAGAGAACCAAATATGACGGCCTACGAATTACTTTTGAGTGAAAGTCAGGAACGTATGCTTGTTGTAGCGGAGAAGGGCAGAGAACAGGAAGTGCTGGATGTGTATGAAAAATGGGATCTTCATGCCGTGGTAATTGGGGAAGTAACCGATACCGGACATGTAGAATATTGGCAACATGGTGAGCTAAAAGCAAATATTCCGTCTCATTCACTTGTACTTGGCGGAGGTGCTCCGGTTTACGAAAGAGAAACCCAAGAGCCTGCTTACTTAGCAGAAAAACATTCTTTTGATGGGAGTTCAATTCCTGAAGAAACCAATTTTAATGAAGCCGTTAAGAAGCTGATTACATCACCAAATATTGCATCCAAAAGATGGGTTTTTGAGCAATATGATCATATGGTTCGTACGAATACAATAACCGGTCCCGGCGCGTCGGACAGCGGTGTGGTACGTATTAAAGGAACCAACAAAGCACTGGTGGTTAAAACAGATTGTAATGGTCGCTATGTTTATTTAAATCCTAGAAAAGGTGGTAGAATAGCTGTTGCCGAAGCTGCACGAAATGTGGTATGTAGCGGTGCAAAACCAATGGCTATTACCAATTGCCTGAACTTTGGTAACCCTTACAAACCCGAACTCTATTGGGTATTTAAAGAAGCTGTTGGTGGTATGGGAGATGCCTGTCGAGTATTCGATACACCAGTAACCGGCGGTAATGTTAGTTTTTATAATGAAAATCCCAAAGGAGCTGTTTTCCCCACTCCAACTATCGGAATGCTCGGATTGATAGATGATGTGGACAAAATGTATATGACTCCTGCGTTCAAGAATGAAGGCGATTTGGTTTTTTATGTTGGAGCAGAACGAAAAGGAATTGGTGGTAGCGAATACCTTAGCTGGAATCACGGTCTGACGGAAGGAGATGCGCCGGATTTAGACCTTGAATTTGAGAAAAAACTACATGAAGCCATTTTAAGTGCGATATCAGGGAACTATGTTAATGCAGTTCATGATGTATCTGATGGTGGTTTAGTCACAACTTTAGCCGAAATGGGTATTTTCTCTCATCTTGGAGCGAACCTTGAAATTGGGAAGTTGGGTTCGGTTGTTCGGGACATACTGTTCTCAGAAGCTCAGTCAGGTGTGGTCGTAACTTGTCATGATACCAAAAGAGATGCATTAATTGAATGTTTCAAGGCATTTAAAATCCCTGTTTACCAAATTGGTCAGGTAATGGGAGCGAACTTGGTTATAGATGACATCATCAACTTACCCGTTCAGGAACTTCGCACTTTATATGAAGGTGCGATTCCCGCTAAAATGAATAGTCATTAATGAATGCATTTCTTATATCCATAGGAAATGAACTTTTAATTGGTGATACTATAAATACCAATGTGGCGTGGTTTGGGAATTTTTTAGCCCGTTACGATATTGAAACCGTAAAATCGATTACTATTGGTGATTCGGCTGATGAAATCATCGAAGGACTGACTGAAGGCGCGTCTAAAAGTGAGCTAGTAATTATTACGGGCGGGTTGGGACCAACACACGATGATATCACCAAAAAAACAATGGCTGATTTTTTTGGGGTAGGAATGATAGAGCATGCCGAAACAGCTTCATTCGTTCGTGCTGTTTTTGAAAAGAGAGGAATTCCACTATCCAAGTCCAACCTTGAACAGGCAATGGTTCCGGAAAACTGTGATGTTCTCTTCAACAAAAAGGGAACTGCACCCGGAATGTGGTTTGATGTTGATGGAGTTGTCTATATCTCATTACCCGGTGTACCTGCTGAGATGAAATATCTAATGGAAAGCGAAGCACTGCCGAAGCTTAAAAATCGATTTGGTCTGTCGGGAAGCATTTACCGTCATTACATACATACATCGGGCATAGGAGAGAGTACGTTAAGCGATTTAGTGATTGGTGATATTTCTGAATATTTGAATAACGGAACTGAAGTTGCCTATTTACCGCACAGTCATGGTGTAACCTTGCGCATTACTAAAAAGGCTGAGACACGGGAAATGGCCAGGCAACTTATGGAGCCTTTGCTGGATATTATACGTGAAAAAGCTGCTGCTTACGTTTTCTCTGAAGAATATAGAGATACTATTGAAGTGGCATTAGCTCGCATTCTAACCGATAAAAAGCTGACTATAGCAACAGCTGAAAGTTGTACAGGCGGGTTAATCGGTGATAAGTTAACCAATATTCCCGGAAGTAGTTCATACTATCAGGGTGGAATTGTTGCCTACTCAAACGATATAAAACAGAAATTTCTGGATGTTCCATCGGAAACGTTGGAATCTTATGGTGCGGTTTCGGCTCAAACAGCTATGGTTATGGCAAAATCTGTGGCACAGAAGTTTGGTACTAATATTGGCTTGGCAACCACCGGAATAGCCGGACCAGGAGGGGGAACTCCCGATAAACCGGTTGGTACTGTTTGGTTTGGCTATTGGGATGAAAATCATCATTTTGCATTACATGTTCGCCTCTTCAAAGATCGGATGATGAACAAAGAACGAACAGCGTTAATTGGAATGGATATTGTTCGGAGAGTTGTGCAAAAAGTAGAAACCATGCCCTACAATATCAAACCTGTGTATCCTGAATGATAGTGTTTCTCTTCTCTCTATTAGCCTTATTTCAGGAATTTCCACCTGCTGATACGTTGCGTGTAAATGGAGTAGAAGAACCGGCTGATACATTGTTGGTTGAGACTGTTCAAAATGATGAGAGAAGGGAATTCCCAACTATTGTACCATTGGAGTTTGCGAATATTCCCGCATTCCAAACCGTGTTAAGTGACAGCCTTTTGAGATGGGAACAATGGTACAATATGGCCGAGCGTGACTCCTACAGACCGGGTGCAATTTCCTACAGATTAGGCTCACATGGCAGAAATGATGGAATCATATTTAGAGGGCATGAAATCCGTCACAGACAGATATTTTTAGAAGATTTTTTAATGAATGATCCGGTTTCCGGCACTCATAATAGCAACTTACTGCCACTTGACCGGATGCGAACTCACACCGAATCCTCGACTGGTATTCAATATCAATCCGTTTCATATCTCAACCGATACTACGTTACAAAGCCGTTGACATTTGTTAACTTTGAAGAAACAGGTAGCAATGTTAGAAGGGCAGAGGCTATCCTCACGCAGAATATCAACCGTGCAACGAATCTGGAACTTGCTTACCGTGGGAATAATGACGATGGTGAATACCCAAGAAATTTTTTGAGTGGACGACAAGCATCGGTTACGGCTACACATTATATAAATCCTAATTGGGTTGGTAGAGCCATGCTGTTTTATAACAGTTTTCAAATGGGAGAATCTGAGGGCTTTATCATTCCTGACAGGCAGAATTTTGCATTTATTCCATCTAACACCCAAGCTGTCAACCCGCAGGCGAGATCATCACTGAGACAAAGTTTAATTGCAGTGAGTTTATTTCATAGAAGGGATGTTAACAGCCCGGTGAGTAGTACCATAAATGTTTATAATCATAGATATCGACGCTTTTTCTACTCCGTTCAGGATTCTACGTTTCATCGCTCGCAGACTTATGGTATTAGCGGAACGAACCGGCTTCAATTGGGTGATGTTAGTCTAAGGTCGGCAATCGATGCGTCGCTGTCTATTTTAGATGAAAATCGATCGTTTTCTATAGATTTCAATAACTGGCAGACAGTTCGAGCAAACGTTGTAGCTGATGTTCCCATTTCTGATTTGGCAAGGCTCAGCATTAGTGGTAATACTCAATATCGTAGTGATGATTTTCTGGATTACGGAACGGGCTATAGATTAGACATCAACCCAAAAGGGACATTGCGATTTTATCAAAGTTTGTCGATTGGAAGGGTAGCGCCTACTATTCAGCATTTGTACTGGCAATCCAATCAGGTAAGCGGTAATAATGCATTATCCTCTGAAACTTTAACCCGGATTGAAGGTGGAATTTCATACCATTATGGTGATACTTTTCTAGCGCAAATTCGTGGGTTTTACTCGCAAATTGACAACCCGATAATTTTGGCCGGTGACCCGCTACAATTCGTAAATGGGGATCAGTTGAATAGTTTTGGCGGAGAACTTTCACTCTCATTAGAGACAAACACGATTGAAGCTTCGGTTTCTACTACGCTTCAGCAATATACCACAGATTCCGAACGTGTTGACATGGCTGCTTTTGTAGACGACTCAATGAGAATACTCAATCGGGCATCATTCTATTTGAAAAGCTACTTCTTTGATTTCGCAACTTTTGCTAAAATTGGTGTAAGTGGTGTCTTCTCGCCCAATATTTACAGAACCGGAAAATATCTGCCAAGGTTGGATTATTGGGATTCAGTTGATCCTACCGGACAAATACCAAGTTTTTACAGAGTTGATTTGGAAGCAAGCGCCAGAGTGAGAGATATTTTTTTCCTCCTCAAATATGAAAATGTACTGGATAATGTTGGGCAATTCGGATATTTCGAAACGGCGGATTATCCCATGCCCGGTAGAAGGTTTCGATTTGGGGTCAGGGTTTTATTGAGAAACTAGTCTTTTCTACAACGGTTTTGGGTCGCCATCACCTGCTTCATCAAAGCGTTGGCGAATTTTCTGATTCATGTGCCTGTAATAATTATCAAAGTCGAACTTCTTTGCATCAAATTCCATTTTAGCAGTCCCCCGAGTTGCTTTGATATGTATTTTGGATGGGTGCTTCGCCTCGGTTACTTCAACTTCAATATCGCCGATAGAATAGGTTTGAATAATTTCGCTAGCCATGTGTGAGTTTGGTTGTAATATTTTTTGTTGGGTGAATAAAATATCAATTTTGGCTCTAAAAATTAACTTTTCTAATATTATAGGCTAAACTTTAAAGAAAGAATTTTACCTATACACCACGAGTAGTTAACCGCAGATTCATCAGATTTAATCAGATAACCGCAGATTTATTTTTGAAATGGTATCCCGAAATCTAAATTCGAAAAAAAAGTGGTCATATAGAAAAAAAATACCATAGACTATTAAAAACTCAAATTGAAAATCTTATTACAAATCAGATTTAGTAAAATAATACCAGCTGTAGCCGCCGAAAATAATTAACCAAAAAATGGAAGATATGATGGCCGTTTCCTGAGTCAATTGAGATTCATTAAGCATTAACAGTTCAATAAATGGATTCACAATCACATCATTAAAACTATTAATCGGTAAAAAATCGGTTACATTTGACTTATCGAAAAAACGAATGACTCTTTCTACTATCCATGCCCATGCAAGAAATAGAATAAGTGTGAGTGCGGTATTTTTAATGATAAGATTTAATGTAAGTCCCATCACCATATATAAAAAATGGCAAGCAAAAAATGCAATGCTATTAAGCAGCATCACATTCCACATAGAGGCTGAATATTCAATATCAGTAAGAAAAATGAATCCCGTTCCAAAAATTGTAACAGCGAGTGTAACAAATAGAGAAACAAAGCCAATGTAAATCATTTTCCCGGTAAACAATTCATTCCTGCTAAGCCCATCAATTACATGCTGTTTCCACAATCGGTTATTTCTATCACTTGATAGATTCATCACAACAAGAAAGATGGGAATCCAAATCAGGTAACTGGTCAGGTAATATAAAAATGGCCAAAAACTTACAGCCGTGATTTGGGCCAATTCCGAAACATCGACTTCAATTTCGTTAATACTTACATAAAAATTGTTGAAGAAATGCAGTAAGAGGGGTACAATGATAATATACAGTCCTAACATCAGCCAAAAGGTGATGCTTGAAGAAGCTTTAATCCATTCAATTTTTAAAAGTTTCATCAGATTCCCTCCCCAATTACTTTCATGAAAGCTTCTTCCAGTTTTGGTTTAACTTTTCTAATCATTGTGGGTGGACAATTTTGCTCTACTAACCAGGTAGTTAATGCAGCAGTGTCAAAAGTTTCCGGCACGTCGGCTTGCCAATAAACACCATTAAAGCGAACAGAATTGAGTTCGTATTCGGCCATTAATTTTCCAAGTAACTCCTGATTTTGAGCTTCAATTAATATAATTTCGCTTTCTTTATTGGCTTCATCCAGAACGTTTTCGCTGAGCATTTCTCCCTTTTTGAGGATGGCAACGTGGGTGCATACTTTTTCAACTTCATCTAATAAATGGCTGGCAAGAATAACTGTTTTTCCGGTTGAAGCTACATTCTTAATTATGTCTCTTACTTCAACGATACCTTTGGGGTCTAAGCCGTTTGTGGGCTCATCCAATACAAGAACCTCAGGGTCGGCAAGTAATACCCCGGCTATGGCTAATCGTTGTTTCATGCCAAAAGAGTAGGTACCGAATTTGTGATTACGTCTATCGAAAAGCCCGGTGATTCTTAATGAATCATCGATATTACTATATCCACACCCTTTGACCTCAGCAATAATTTTTAAATTTTTGACTGCATTTAAATTCGGCAAGAAATTTGGTTTTTCGAGAAGCGAGCCAATTCTTGTTCGATGGTGGGCAGCATCACCGGAATCGAACCATGAGAAGCTTCCTGATGAGGGGATGGTTGCACCGAGTATCATACCGAGTGTGGTAGTTTTACCGCTTCCGTTTGGACCCAAAATGCCATAAACGGATCCTTTGGGAATTTGTAGATTTAATTTGTCGACAGCCGTTAGCTTGCCATAACGTTTTGTGAGTTCAGTTGTGGTTAATACAAAGCTCATAAATTAATGGATTCTGAATGTAGCGTTTACAACACCGGTAATTTTTTTCTCAATAGATGATAAATCATTAATTCCGTAATCGGAAACATTAACAGAATGTACCGGGGTGATTTGCAACACACCAACCCTGGCACCTATAAAAAAAGAACCCCCTAAAATTAAAGCCGGAATGGCAAATTTGTTATCTCTCATAAAAAAAAAGTGATTGGTTCAAAGAGGATACAATACGTTATATAATCGTTTAAGTTTATACTAAATCGTATAGATGGAATGTTATCAAATTTTTCGGTATTTACTATTCTATAAAATTAATTTAATCTAAAATTACCAGTTAAATATGTGTGGCAGATACGCTTTATATTCCGGGAAAGAATTGATCGAAAAGGTTTTTAAGGCACCTTTCAAACAAGATTTTTATACACCTAACTATAATATTCCGCCGGGTACTACTAACCCCGTTGTACTTTTAGGAAAAGCCAGAGAAGCAGGTATATCCGGATTGCGTTGGGGGCTTGTACCTTCGTTCGCAAAAGATGATAAAATTGGCTTTAATATGATAAATGCGCGTTCCGAGACAATAGATGAAAAACCGTCATTTCAAAAACCATTTCAACGAAAGCGTTGCCTGATTCCCGCAAATGGGTTCTATGAATGGAAAAAAATTGAAGGTACCGATACGAAAATTCCTTTTTTTATTCGTTTAATGGAAGATGAAATTTTTGCATTTGCCGGATTGTTTGATAGTTGGCAACAACCCAATGGTGAAATGTTATTTACCTACACCATCATTACTACCACAGCCAATGATTTATTGCAACCTATACACGAGCGAATGCCGGTTATTTTAGATTCCGATCAGTATGATAATTGGTTGAATCCATTGAATGATGATTATGAATCGCTTATTGGTATGCTAAAACCATACCCTACCGAAAAAATGCGTGCTTACAGAATTAAGCCTGATGTCAATAAAACATCAAACAACAGCCCGGATCTTATAAATCCGGTTGTTTAATTCACATACTGTGCCGGTTCAGTAATTTTTAAGCAAGCTCGTTTCAAACCATCAATAATTTCTCTGAAACGAGTTTCGTCATTTTCGAGTAAAGTAAATCGTAAACCATTTATCCCGGAATTGAAACCCGTAAGTGGAACCATGCAAATTCCTTCGGTTGCCATCAAGTAATACACAAACTTTAAGTCCATTCGATCGGTTCCGTTCAACCACTCGTTTAATAAGCTTTTTATCTGACTGTTATCTATTGAGTCAGTGGGAAAGTCATATTTCCAGAAATCATCAGTAAATGTAACCGCAGCATAAAAAGCACCACCGGTATTGCTAATACGCACACCTTCAATATCGGTTAGTTCTTCGATGACCAAATTCATACGATTAGCAAATTGGTGATTCTTCTCAGCCAGATAGTTATCAAATTCCGGATGTTGCATGATTCTAGGAATAACAAACTGTGGTAGCGTTGTGCTACAAACCTCAGTCATCTTATGTTGGTCAAGAAGTGAACAAAACTCATTGAAATCGTCATTTTTATTCCTGTTGTAGTATTCAATCCATCCACAGCGACTACCGGGCCAGGGCATTACTTTAGAAATTCCTTTTAAACAAAGTGCAGGTACATCATCGATAACTTCGCATAAACGTACCATATTACCGGAATACACCATGTCTTCATAGATTTCATCACAAATAATAAATAAATCGTACTTTTTTGCCAGAGCAACAATTGCACGTAAATCTTTTTCAGTGTGCACCTTACCGGTCGGGTTATCCGGATTGATAATGAGAATGCCACTAATTTCCGGATGTGATATGATTTTTGATTCAAGGTCGGTCAGGTCGGGTCGCCAATCATTTTCCGGATTCATTTTATATGTGATGGGTTTCGTGCCAATTCTACTAATTTCTGCACTTGAATGAGCAGGGTAGGTTGGCGTAGGCATAATCACTTTTGTTTTATGATTGAGCAAACTGTAAATACGGGCAATGGCATCTCCCAAGCCGTTAAAAAAAGTGATGTCATCCGGTGAAATTTGATAACCACTATGACTATTTGTTTTTTTAGCCAAGAACCTTCGGGTATCAATTAGTCCTTTAGATTCACAATAAGCATACACCAAATCAACCTGAGATGCATCTTTAACTATATCCTTCATCCACTGCGGTAGGATATGTCCCTTTAGTACCGGGTCTCCAATGTTTTCTTTTATGATAGTGTAGCCAAGCGCAGAAAGTTGATCGGCTTTAGAAATAA
>PXCK01000031.1 GCA_003566635.1 Balneolia bacterium
TCCAAATCCTCGGCAAACTTTTCCAGTAGCTCTTTACCACGATCACTATAAATAATATCACGACCTCTGAACTGGACCGTAGCTTTAACTTTATTGCCCGATGTTAAAAACTCTCTGGCATGCTTCATTTTAAAGTTATAGTCGTGATCGTCGGTATGAGGTCTGAAGCGTAATTCTTTTACAGAAACGGTATGCTGTTTCTTTTTAGCTTCTTTTTCTTTCTTACGCTTTTCATAAAGAAATTTCTTGTAATCAAGTACACGACAAACAGGAGGGTTAGCATCTGCTGCAACCTCCACAAGATCTAATTCCATATTGGCAGCAAACTCAAGTGCTGACCTTGTATCCATTATTGCGTGATCACCGTTAGGCTTGATCACACGAACCTTTGGAGCCGAAATGTCCTCATTAATGTTTTCGGTTCTGTCGTCTTTATATACTTTATATCTTTTTCCGATGTCTGTATCTCCTGAAAATATTATTAATTGTTATATGAAACTTTATCAGGCAAAATATATTGACTGATTTCGTTTTTTAAAAGTGTTGTAAATGAATCAAATGAAAATGTTCCAACATCGCCTTTTTTGTGTCTTCTTACAGATACTGTTCGCGATGTTAATTCCTTTTCACCTAATATAACCATATATGGCACCTTAGCCGTTTCGGCATCACGGATTTTTCCGCCTATTTGCTCGCTTCGGTCATCAACCTCAATACGCATTCCCCATTCTTTCCATTCGTTGGCATATTCATGTGCCAGTTCATTATACTGGTCAGATATAGGTAAAACTTTTACCTGAACCGGGGATAACCAAAGTGGGAAATCTCCTGCGAAGTGCTCTATTAATATACTGGTAAAGCGCTCCATGGAACCGAAAGGTGCTCGGTGAATAATTACCGGACGATGTTTTGCATTGTCGGCTCCTACATAGGTTAATTCAAACCGCTCGGGCATCACATAATCCAACTGTACGGTACCTAATTGCCATTTTCTGCCAATGGCATCCCGTATAATGAAATCAATTTTTGGACCGTAAAAACTTGCTTCTCCTTTTGCTATAGTGTAGTCAAGGCCTAGTTCGTCGGCAACCTCACGAATTTCCTGTTGGGCTCGTTCCCAATGTTCTAAATCTCCACCATATTTTTCATCATTATCATCACGGAAGCTTAAACGAATATCAACCGGCATATCAAAAATGCTGAATACATATTGCGTTAAATCAATACAATTTTTGATTTCTGACTTTAGCTGATCGTGGGTACAATAGATGTGTGCATCATCCTGTGTAAATCCGCGTACTCTCGAAAGTCCGTTTAGTTCGCCCGATTGTTCATAGCGATACACAGAACCAAACTCAGAAAGTCGGATAGGTAATTCCCTGTAAGAACGCATTTTGCTACTAAAAATTCGATGATGATGCGGACAGTTCATCGGCTTTAGCATGTATTCTTCATCATCTACCTGAATTGGATCGTACTGCGAATCGGCGTAGTAAGGATAATGACCGGACGTGCGGTACAAATTCAAGTTGGCAATGTGGGGAGTGATTACTTCTTGATAGCCACGTTTAACTTGTTCATCACGTAAGAAAGCTTCAAGTCGGCGTCTGAGTACGGTTCCGTTTGGCAGCCAAACGGGAAGACCACTACCAATCATCCTATCAATCATGTAAATACCGAGCTCTTTACCGAGCTTTTTATGATCGCGCTTTTTAGCTTCCTCCAGCATTTCCAAATGAGCATCAAGCATGGACTTTTTAGGAAAACTTACTCCGTAAATTCTTGTCAGCTGTTTATTATCTGAATCTCCATGCCAATATGCTCCTGCAACATTAAGCAGCTTAACGGCTTTAACAGCCGAAGTTGATGGGATGTGTGGTCCTCTGCATAAATCTGTAAAATTACCCTGAGTATAAAATGTAATGGTACCGTCTTCTAAATCTTGTAATAAATCAACTTTGTACTCATCGCCTTTTTCTTTGTAATAGGCAAGGGCTTCGTCTTTTCCAATCTCTTTGCGAACAAATTCGTTTTTTGAACGAGCCAGCTCTATAAACTTTTGCTCAATTTTAGGCAGGTCTTCAATTGTTACCGTTCGGTCGCCAAAATCGATATCATAATAAAAACCTTGTTCAATGGCCGGTCCTATACCAAACTTAGCTCCGGGGTATAAAGCCTCAACAGCCTCTGCTAAAATATGTGCTGAACTATGCCAGAACGTAGCTTTTCCGTCTTCGGTATCCCAGGTATTGATAGCTATAGTTCCGTCTGTTGTTATAGGGTAAGATAAATCAAGTACGGTTTCATTTAACGTTACGCTTAGTGCATTTCGGGCTAGTCCCTGAGAGATAGATGCTGCAATTTCGTAACCTGTGGTGCCTGAAGAATATGTTCGTTTATTTCCGTCCGGAAATGTGATTTCAATAGTTTTGTTCTGAGACATTAATAGGCTAATAAATTTTTGTTATACTGTAAAATAATAGAAAACAAATAGTTTTGCGAAATGTGGAAAATTTTCAATTAGTTTAAAAATGATTGTTTTTCCAAAACTTCAATAAGTTTATAAAATAGGAAAAAGATTGCGAAAAATCAGTCTATATCTTTCAAGTGAACCGCATAATGTTTTATGATTGGCTGACTTAGCGCCATGATGTGCTTTGCATCGGCAGCTTTTGAAAACTCAACAGCCGTATTATTAGATTCCAATATCCAAATACTATCCTGACGAAAACGATAAGCTTCACTTTCTGTTTTTAAAAACTTAAGGTAATAGGAAACGGATTTGTCATCAAAAGGCATACGTGATTTTTTTAACGATTGAGCTGTTTTCTTTGCTAGATCGGTTTTAACTGACTCAATATCGGTACTTGAATCGAAAAACGTGGTTCTTAAGAAGCGTCTGTTTACAAAACGGTTACACAAATCTGATAAGATGGGATCCTTAGATTTCATCCAGTATTTAATACTCAGTTGCACGTCGTTATCATCCAACATGGTATAATACTTGAGCACTTCTTTGCTGATTTTTTTCTTAGCCGATGGTTGCACTTCAATAAAATACTGGAGAGCAGGAGATGGAAAAAATAACTGTTCACCTTGTTGAACCAAATCTCGGGCACGCTCAAAAATAGAAGAGATGAGCATGTCCGCCGATAAAACCGTTTTATGTAAATAAACCTGCATGTACATTAATCGTCGCGCCATAATATAATTTTCGATGGCATAGATTCCTTTTTTCTCGATAACGATATTATCGTTGTGCACTCGCAGGGTTTTGATAATTCTGTCAATTCCAATAGAACCTTCCAACACTCCGGTGTAAAAACTGTCACGTTTTAGGTAATCCATGCGATCAACATCAAGTTGAGAGGAAATAAGTTGATGTAGAAATGGTTTTGGATGTTGGTCGGTAAAAATACTGATTGCTGTATTAAGTGCACCGTCCATTTGTTGATTCAGATCATTCATTAAAGCGAGTGTCATCATTTCATGATGAAAATCTTTAATGAGCGTATGTTCCAATGTATGCGAAAAAGGACCATGACCAATATCATGCAACAAAATAGCCGCTAACATACTTTCATATTCATCATTGGTGATGGTAGTATTTTTCTCGCGGAGATTATTGAGGATTCGAATCATGAGTCCCAATGCCCCCAATGCATGAGAAAAACGTGAATGTTCGGCTCCCGGAAAAACGGTAAATGCCATACCTAATTGTCGTATTCGGCGTAAACGCTGCACATAAGGATGGTCTAAAAGGCGAAGTGTTACACCTTTTGGAACATGAATAAACCCATGAATGGGATCGGTAAAAGCTTTGTATTGAGTAGGCATGGTTTGTTTTAGTATTAAAGGTGGAAATTACCAAAATTCAAATGATATTGTGAATAATAATGTTAGTTTCTGAACTTCAGTATGTATTTTCTCAATACAATAATCACCCAAAGAAAAAATGTAGATGTTTAAGAAAAACCAACTTCAATTTTTAGAGACTCTATTAACAACGCCATCGCCTACCGGATATGAAACAGCCGGACAAAAAGTGTGGATTGATTACGTTCAAAAATTTTCGGATTCGGTTGACACCGATTTTTATGGTTCAGCGGCGGCTTTTCTGAAAAAAGACGAAGATGCAATAACTGTTATGATAGAAGCCCACTGCGATGAAATAGGAATGGTGGTTCAATACATCGATGAAAGCGGATTTATTTATATTACGAGAATTGGTGGGTCTGATCCGACCATTGCAAGAGCCAGAAAAGTAAATATTCACACCCGAAATGGAATTGTAACCGGTGTAATTGGCAATACGGCTATACATTTGCAAAACAGAAACAATCAAAAAGCTCCTGAGTGGAAAGATTTGTTTATTGATATTGGTGTTTCAAAAAGGGAAGAAGCCGAAGAAATGGTTCAAATTGGTGATCCCATTACCTATGCTGATGATGTTGAATTTTTAAATGATGATTTGGTTGTTGGCAGAGCGATAGATAACCGTATCGGCGGGTTTATAATCGCTCATGCTTTATCGGAATTAGCAGCGCGTAAGAAAGAGTTGAATGTAAATGTGATTGCCCTAAATGCCGTTCAGGAAGAAATTGGCGGTTATGGTGCACGTATGATGGCTCATCGCCTGCGTCCTGATGTTGCGCTAGTGACGGATGTTACTCATGCAACAGATACTCCCGGTATTAACAAAAAGGAACATGGAGGCACAAAGCTTGGTAAAGGACCGGTGCTAACGCACGGAACAGCTAATCAATTGAAAGTTGTTGAGTTTCTTGAAATGACAGCCAGCGAGCACAAAATTGATGTTCAGCATGAAGCATCAAGCATAAGAACCGGAACAGACACCGACAGTATTTTTTATTCTCGGGACGGGATTCCTTCGGCGCTTATATCAACTCCAATGCGATACATGCACTCACCAACAGAAATGATTTCTTTAGAGGATGCTTATCGTGTGTCGGATTTGATGCAAAAAACTATTCTGGGTTTAAAAAAGGACCACTCGTTCAGTTTGTTCTAGATTAAAAGTCTTTTGGAGGTTTAACCCGAATTATTTACGGAAGCATGAAATTTAAATCTTACACTATTAAAAAATATATATAGAAAAATACCACATTCCCTCAAATCTGGGTAAGGTTAAAATGCTGCAAAATTTCCATGCTAGCTGCGTTAAAGTTGAAAAAGTCATGCTCAGGGTACTTAGGTACCCTTCCGCTGATTTTCTACCTTTGCCTTGCTACCAAGAAAATTTTTTGGTGAATAATCCGATTTAAGAGAATCATTAGAGTTGCACTTATTACTTGAATGCAGGAAACTTAAAACCAGCAATCAGGAAAATATTTCTAAAACTCCTACGAAATGATAAAGCTCAAAACCTTGTTTTTAGGTGATGTTGATTTCACAAGCTTTATCAATCAAAGCAAACAAAATAATTCACATAATTGATATATTTCAATCCCATAAATTATCACCAATAATATTTTGAGATAGCATGATAGATTCACTGTTGGAAAGAGAAAAGTTTGAGTACAGGCACAATGCTTTAACTGATACCGATAAAAAAGAAATGCTCGATAAGATCGGGGTATCCTCTGTAGATGAGTTGATTGAGCAAACTGTACCTGCATCAATACGTTTAGATAAGCCACTTAACCTGCCGGAGCCACAAAGTGAGTATCATTTTCTAAAAGAATTCAAGAATATTCTATCGGAGAATAAGCTGTTCAAGAATTACATTGGGATGGGGTATTACGATTCGGTCACTCCAACCGTTATTCTTAGAAATATTTTTGAAAACCCCGGTTGGTATACTGCTTATACACCGTATCAGGCTGAAATTGCGCAGGGTAGACTCGAAGCCCTTATCAATTTTCAAACAATGGTAATTGATCTTACCGGTATGGAAATTGCAAACGCTTCTCTACTTGACGAAGCAACTGCAGCGGCCGAAGCTATGACCATGCTTTTTGATACCCGCAAGGGAGCTCGTAAAAAAGCAACAACAATTTTGGTAGACGAGAAGACCTTTCCTCAAACCTTGGATGTGTTAAATACACGATCAATTCCTATTGGAATAAATGTTGAGGTAGGTCCGCTAAAAGAAATGGATTTATCCCGTGATGACGTATACGCTATCATGATTCAATATCCGAACAGTGATGGGACTATAAAAGATATTTCATCCTTACTAAAAAACGCCAATGAGCAGGGCGTTAAAGTGGCTGTAGCTGCAGACTTACTCGCACTAACACTTATTAAGTCTCCGGGTGAACTTGGTGCAGATGTTGTTTTTGGCTCAAGCCAGCGTTTTGGAATTCCGTTAGGCTTTGGTGGACCACATGCAGCTTACTTTGCCACAAAAGAAGCGTTTAAACGTTTGGTACCCGGAAGAATGATTGGGGTTTCTGTAGACCGACACGGACGTAAAGGGTACAGAATGGCACTTCAAACCCGCGAACAGCATATTCGTCGTGAAAAAGCTACTTCAAATATTTGTACAGCTCAGGTATTATTGGCGGTAATGGCCGGTGCGTATGGTGTTTATCATGGTCCTAAAGGCCTTAAAAGCATTGCCAACAGAATTCATGCATTGGCTAAATTGACTGAAGCCGGACTTCAAAAGTTAGGCTTAAAACAGGTTAATAAGCTATACTTTGATACCATCAAAATTGAAGTTGAATCAGAAGATTTTAAGAAAGCTGTAAAAGCTGAAGCTGAATCCAGAGGTGTAAACTTTAGATATTTTGCTGATAATTATATTGGGGTCAGCTTTGATCAAACTAAAGAACCGGAAGATGTTCAGGAAGTGTTTGATATTTTTTCGAAAGTATTGGGTACTAACAGTCCGGACTTAAACGCTGTGAAAAATGAAGTGTCGATTGAATATCCGGTGGTAATTAATCGTACTACTACATTTATGGAACATCCTATTTTCAATATGTATCACAGTGAGCATGAAATGCTCAGATATTTGAAAAGATTGGAAAACAAAGATATTTCACTTACACATTCCATGATTAGCTTGGGCTCTTGTACTATGAAACTCAATGCTACGACTGAAATGATTCCTGTAAGTTGGCCGGAACTTGGCGCTATTCATCCGTTTGCCCCTGCAGATCAGACTAAAGGTTACCATAAAATGATAAATGAACTGAATGACTGGCTGTGCGAAATAACCGGTTTTGCTAAAATGAGTATGCAGCCAAATTCAGGTGCACAAGGTGAATATGCGGGATTGTTAACCATCAGAAATTACCATATTGCGAATGGTGATTCACATCGAAATGTGGCAATAATACCCTCTTCGGCTCATGGTACAAACCCTGCAAGTGCGGTAATGGCAGGAATGAAAGTTGTAATTACTAAGTGCGATGACACCGGTAATATCGACTTGGATGATTTGCGAGAAAAAGCGGAGTTGCACAAAGATAATCTCGCTGCGCTAATGATAACTTACCCATCCACTCATGGGGTTTTTGAAGAAGACATTCTAGAGATTTGTCAAATCATTCATGATAATGGTGGTCAGGTCTATATGGATGGAGCTAATATGAATGCACAGGTGGGACTAACATCGCCGGCTAAAATCGGTGCCGATGTTTGCCACTTAAACTTACATAAAACGTTCTGTATTCCTCACGGTGGTGGTGGACCCGGTATGGGACCAATTGGTGTTGTTGAACATCTTGTTCCACACCTTCCGGGACATTTTTTAACCGATGATGTAAATGGAAATAATGGAGCGGTTTCTGCTGCCCCTTATGGGAGTGCAAGTATTCTAGCCATCTCGTATGCTTATATAAGAATGATGGGAGGAGAGGGGCTTACAAATGCCACAAAACTAGCTATCCTTAATACAAATTATATTAAGGAATCCTTGAAAGGGCATTACGATGTATTGTACAGTGGAAAAAATGGTCGTGCTGCACATGAAATGATTCTTGAAATTCGTGATTTCAAGACTTCTTCTGGTGTTGATGCAACCGACATTGCCAAAAGACTAATGGACTACGGCTATCATGCTCCAACGGTTTCTTTCCCGGTAGCAGGAACCCTTATGATTGAACCAACCGAAAGTGAAACTAAAGCTGAATTAGACCGATTTTGTGAGGCTTTGATTTCAATACGTGGTGAAATTCAGGATATCATCGAAGGGAAACTTGATGCAGAAAATAACCCGTTAAAAAACGCACCTCATACCGCTGCCGAAGTTATGGGTGAAGAGTGGGAGAGACCGTACACCAGAGAAAGAGCTGTTTATCCGCTTGGATGGGTGGCTGAATCGAAATTCTGGCCTAGTGTAAACCGTATTGACGATGCATTTGGGGATAGGAATTTGGTTTGTAGCTGTCCGCCCCTTGAAAATTACACAGAAGAATCTGAGGTAGTTTAGTCTTATCCCGAATTATTCACAAAAGTATGAAATACAATTCTTATACAATAGAAAGATTTGTATTCATACAAATACCACACTCCCTCAAATTTGGGTGTGGTATAAATGCTGCATACCGAGCGAAGCGATTCCCACGAAGTGCTATTTCCATGTTAGCTGCGTTAAAGATGAAAAAGTCATGCTTAGGGTGCTCAGGAATCCTTCCGCTGATTTTCCAGCTTCGCCTTGCTACCAAGAAAATTTCTTGGTGAAAAATCCGGGTTAAGTTCATTTTGAATCAATTTGAAACCAATCACGGGAGTGCCTGTGGTTGGCTTTATACTTCAATAAATGAAATAACATGGGGCATCACGTTGTCCGGGAAGTACATTCAATAGTGAAGTTGCAAACACTATGTCTGCTTCGCTTATCCATTTTTGGGGTATAAATTCAAAAATAATACTTTACGATTCCTAAAATTGCAGTTGTGTAGGGGCGATTCATGAATTACCCCTACATAACTGCTTATCAAAAAAACATCCATAGCATTGTAATTAAGACCCCGTTTTCATTTTGAGACTGGGTTATTACAATTGGTTTTCCCCTTGCCACTACCCGGTATGGTGGAAGAATCTCTTTGAAGCGATACTCTATTTTTAAACCATGGAGGTCTCGAAGACCACTATGGTTTTAGCGCTTACCAACGAGATTCTTCGTGCATAGATATAATGGTAGTAATTGTTCACTTCTGTGTGGTTACTCTCTGATTATTCATTGCACTCAGAATGTCAATATTTTTGGGAGCTTGTCTAATCCCACCCATAATTTAAAAAACATTTACAGTATTCAGTTTTCAAAGAAGAAGAAAGCATTTATTTTAACGTTATCAATTAAATCAAAATAAACGAGCTTCATCGATGTCAATAAAAGGTTTTGTCCTACAATTTTTACTTTTTGGAATCACTGCGGGAATTGTATTCTGGGTAATCCATGATCGTTTTGAAAAAAGCGATGCCATCTATCACGATGATCTCGAAATTCTTCTTTATGATGAAATCAACCTTGATGGCTTGATTCACACTATAGACTCCCTAAACGTTCAGTTCGACATTGACGAATTCACTTGGGCTGCGAATCGCTTAGATCGCCAAAATTTTCGTCCGGGCAGATATCTGTTAAAAGGCGGTATGAGTTATAACCGCTTTTTAGGCAAGCTTGGAAGAGGTGAAGAAGACCCCAAAATGGTAATGATTCATCCGGGTCAGACCTATGAGCTTTTTTACAGAAGAGTGGCCAATCAATTTCGCTTCACCCGCGATGAACTTCGTGCCGTAATGACCGATAAAGCTTATATCGAAAGTGAGCTTGGTATCGAATCTCATTTATTGTTTGGTCGCATGATTCCAAACACCTATGAATTCTTCTGGACTACCACACCGGAAGGCTTTCTCGAGCGGATGTTAAGAGAGTTTGACCGTGCAATAGCACCGCATGCTGATAAAATGGATGAAGTAAACCTTACACCCGACGAAGTTCTTACGTTCGCCTCTATCGTTGAGCTCGAAGCCCGCTACGATCATGAAAAACCCAAAATCGCGGGATTATATTGGAACCGCTTAAACCAAAGGTGGAGACTCCAAGCCGACCCTACTGTTTCGTATGCCGTAGGTGAAAGACGTCGTTTATTTTTCAGAGATTACAGAGTAGATCACCCATACAATACCTATCGAATTCACGGTTTGCCGCCCGGTCCACTTACTAATCCAGCCATGTCATCAATCCGAGCCGTTTTGAATCCCGATGAACACGATTATATGTTTATGGTTGCCACGCCGGAGGGAGTTCACACTTTTACCCGAACCTATGCCGAACATCGTGCTGAAAGTGCTAAATGGAGCCAATGGATTAGCGAGCAACAGCGTATCAGACAACAAAGAGAGAGGGAAGAGCAAAGACTTGCGCAACTTAGGTCGGCAACGCTGTAGTTTATCAAACAGTTTCTTATCTTCGGGAAACAAAAATCGACTTAATCTATTTTAATGAAGAACTTTGCGTTAACCGGTGTTGCCGGTTATATTGCTCCCCGCCACTTACAGGCTATTAAAGACACCGGAAACAATCTTGTAGCAGCGGTTGATCCACACGATTCCGTTGGAATCCTTGATCGGTATTTTCCCAAGACATCATTCTTTACTCAGTTTGAGCGCTATGATCGCCATGTTGAGATGCTGCGCTACAAAGACCCTTCTCAGAAAGTCGATTACGTGAGTATATGCTCGCCCAATTATCTGCATGATGCCCACATCCGCCATGCGCTTCGAATCGATGCCGACGCCATCTGCGAGAAACCGCTGGTATTAAATCCTTGGAATCTCGACGCCCTCGAAGAAATGGAAAAAGAATACAACCGCAGGGTGTTCAATATCCTGCAATTGAGGGTACACCCGTCTTTGGTTGCACTTCGTGAACAAATCAAAAGTTCGAATGGTAAGCGTGCACAGGTAAAGCTGTCATATATCACTTCCAGAGGTTTGTGGTATCATTATTCATGGAAGGGCGAAAAGCAAAAATCAGGTGGAATTGCCACCAATATCGGCATTCACTTCTTTGATATGCTCATGTGGTTTTTTGGCAAACCCGAAAAAAGCTACGTTCACGTATCCGAAGATGATAAAATTGGTGGTTTCCTTGAACTTGAAGGAGCTGATGTAACCTGGTATCTGTCTTTGGATAGAAACGATTTGCCAAACCAAGCCGTAGAAAACGGACAGCCAACTTACCGATCCATTACCATTAATGGAAATGAAGTGGAGTTCAGCGGTGGATTTACAGACCTGCACACTCGCGTTTACGAAGGTATATTAAACGGAGAAGGCTTTGGAATTGCTGATGCTCGCCCGAGTATAGAACTTGTTCACGGGTTACGAAATGCTCCGGTTACCAATGTGGGCGAAAAGCATCCGTTAATTGAAGGCATCAAACTATGAGCCGCCTTTCCCAAATAGAGGGCGTTTATATTCACGAAAGTGCGTATGTAGATGCACCTTGCGAAATAGGGGAAGGAACCAAAATCTGGCATTTTTGTCATGTTCAGTCGGGTTGCAAAATAGGGAAAAACTGTTCCTTTGGTCAAAATGTTAATGTTGGGAATGATGTAATCATCGGTAATAATGTAAAAATCCAGAACAATGTTTCGGTTTATACCGGGGTCGAAATTCAGGATGATGTATTTTTAGGACCAAGCTGTGTATTGACCAACGTAACCAATCCGCGTTCACAGGTTAACCGAAGGTCTTTGTACGAGAAAACACTTTTCCGGCGAGGAGCTACAATAGGTGCCAATGCCACCATCGTTTGTGGCATTACCCTTGGCAGATATTGTTTCGTGGCTGCGGGAACCGTTGTAACGAAAGATATACCCGACTACGCATTGATTGTCGGTAACCCAGGCAGGCAAAAAGGATGGATGAGTCGGCATGGACACGTATTAAAAAATAAGGATGCTGACGGATATTATGTTTGTCCGGAATCAGGTCTTAGATACCAAGAGAAAAACAACATGCTTAAATGTGTTGATTTAGACGAAGAACAGCCTCTTCCTGAAGCCCTCAGAAGCGGTAAAAAACTCTATGACGACTATAAATAATTTATGATTCCAGTTTTAGACCTTTCCTACGAGATAAAAGAACTTCGCAAAGAAATTGATGAAGCCATTGCAAGGGTTATTGACAATACCCAATTTATTATGGGTGATGACGTCAAAGAATTTGAAAGAAATGTGGCTGAATACTTGGGCACGAAACATGCTATTGGAGTCAATTCCGGTACAGATGCTTTAGTAATAGCGCTTAAGGCCGCCGGTATTAAGCCCGGTGATGAAGTTATTACAACGCCCTTTTCCTTTTTCGCAACGGCCGAATCCATAAGCATTTGTGGTGCAAAACCGGTTTTTGTTGATATCCGGGAAGCATCTTTTAACATTAATCCCGATTTGATTGAGCGGGCTATTACAACCAAAACCCGTGCCATTATGCCTGTACATTTGTATGGGAGTCCGTGTGAGATGACCCGCATTTTGGAAATCGCCCAAAAGCATAACCTCAAGGTAATTGAAGATTGTGCACAATCATTTGGTGCTTTCTATTCGGGTGATTGTGTCGGTTGTGATGGAACATCCTGCAATTCATCTATATCGAATAGCATCAAAAATAAAAAGATTGGAACCATAGGGGATGCTGGCGCTTACTCTTTTTTTCCATCTAAAAATTTGGGTGCATTTGGAGATGGTGGCTTAATCACCACTGATGATGATGAGCTGGCTCGCATTGCAAAAATGTTGAGGGTGCACGGGGCCGAGAAAAAATATCATAACGAGATTTTAGGGTATAACAGCCGGTTAGATAGCATCCAAGCAGCAATATTAAAGGTGAAGCTGCCCCATATAGACCGATTTAACTCCGGTAGGCGAAAGGCAGCAAAGCGATACAACAACCTACTGGAAAAATGTGCTGATGTAATTACACCATCTATTACAAACGGACATGTATTTCATCAATATACCATAAGAATTTTGAATCGTGACAGAGATGAAGTCCAGCAAGCATTAAGACAAGCCGGAATCGGCTGTATGGTGTATTACCCTATCCCACAAGATATGCTCCCCGTTTACGCCGGAGATTACCAACCCTGCGCCGTTAGTAAAAAATTAGCCGGAGAAGTACTCAGCCTGCCCATTTGGCCCGGAATACCCGAAGAAACGCAGGAAAAGGTTGTTCATGCGCTTTTGGAGGTATTGGGGAAGTAAAGGGGTGGTTTTAGAAGATTTTGGTTGTTTGAATTGGCGATTTGGTGATTATTTTTCAATAAAATGTAAGGTTGAGTAATTAATTAGATTTAGCCGGTTGAAAGTTTTTTAACTTTTTATGGTCACTTTCTAAAGTACTTTTCAAAGAGGTTATAAGTGAAAAGTAATTTTATATAATTTATGTCACCAACTCGCCAAATATTTCTGTCACTATCAAGTTGCTGTATTATTTTAAAGCTTATAACTTTATATCATTATATGAGCATGAAATCATGAATGCAACAAATTCATAAGGAAAATGAATAATGGAAGTAATAAGAGTCAGACTTACAATCGATGAACGTGATTTAATCATTAATCACACATTTGCTGATGATGATTTAATTGATAGATTAAAGGACGCAAAAGTCATAGACGATTGTATTACAGTTACATATACGCTTGCCGAATTAGATGAACTTGCAGGTTTTATAGCCGCAGAAGCAAATCATGCAGAGAATAAAAAACTGGAAAAGAAGCTTGATTCTCTCTATGACAAGATTACCGATTTAGAGGACAAGTATTTATAGGTTATATATGAAGATTCATTTAA
>PXCK01000167.1 GCA_003566635.1 Balneolia bacterium
ATATATCGCAACACACTAAACCCCCGCCTATATTAGGCGGGGGACATTTTTGCGAAGCTGGCAGTTTTGCGAAGCGAAACTGCTTAACGAATTTCGCCTGCGAAATTCGTAGGGGGCAGGTAGCGTGTTGGAGCAGGCATCAACGGTCATCGTGCATACACCGACCAGCTCGTATGGAACTACCTGTGACCGTTCCGTCTTGAACAACCGAAAATTATCATTACAGACGATAAAGGGCAGATTGGAACACGCGGACTATATGGTTGGTCGGCGTATTGATGGCTATCGCGAAATCTACGCACCTCGTTGACACCCCCCATAATTTTCGCTTCGCGAAAATTGCCCCCCTGAATCAGGTGGGCGGGTAAGTCATTGCTTCGCAATGACATTGGAAGAATGGGGAAGCAAATGCATTCTTTACTTTGTATCGTCCTGAAATAGGTTGACAGATTCTGAGCGTCATATTAGCTTAAGAACTGTCAACTCGGTTTTTTAAATCGGGAAGGAGAATGTAAAATGTCATCCACAAAACCATCCCCCCAAAGATATAGTCTTGCCTTCAAGTTGAAGGTTGTTGATGAGGTTGAGCGGTCCGTTTACTCGCTGGGAGAGGCGACAACTATCTATGGTATCAAAGGGCATTCGACTGTCTTAAAGTGGGTAAGAAAATACGGCAAAACAGCAAATATTCCACCGAAGAAGAAGAAAAAGGAGGTTACAACGGAAAGCATCAAGTCATTGGAAGATGAGAGAAGGCTTTTAGAGTCATCTTTGGCAAAGGCACACATGAGAATTGAAAGCCTTGAAAGCATCATCAATTTGGCTAGTAGTCACTACAAAACAGACCTAAAAAAAAATTTCGCAAAGAATCGATAATGGAACTAAGTTCTTCACAGTTAAATAGCTATACAACGACAGAATTGTGTAGAATCAACGACATCAGCCGACAAGCCTATTATCAAAGCATGGAGCATTTAGTGAAGGAAGCATTCCAAAAAGAGATTCTTCTCAGTTTGGTAAATAATGTACGATATAGACAGCCGAGAATAGGCGGACTGAAGCTTTTACACATTCTAAATCCAGAGTTAGAGAAGTTGGGCTATAAAGTTGGAAGAGACAAGTTTTTTGCTTTTCTCAGGGAGAACAATTTACTTATTCATCCCGTAAAAAAATACCATAGAACAACTGATTCTGTCCATTTCTATGATATTTACCCAAATCTAGCAAAAGATGTTCAGGTAAATGATATCAACCAAGTTTTTGTCGCTGATTTGACTTACCTAAGTACTCAGGAAGGCTTCATTTACCTGTTTTTATTGACAGATTTGTTTTCTCGTCAAATCGTCGGTTACGAATTGTCTGATAGCCTTCAC
This sequence comes from Balneolia bacterium, assembly GCA_003566635.1. Taxonomy (GTDB): domain Bacteria; phylum Bacteroidota; class Rhodothermia; order Balneolales; family Cyclonatronaceae; genus PXCK01. The sequence continues at coordinate 1,374 of PXCK01000167.1, forward strand.
AGCAAATATGCTGTAGCGGCTCTTGCAATGGCACTAAGCTATCTACGGAAAGGCGATAGTCTTGTTCATCACTCTGACCGGGGCATTCAGTATTGCAGTTTTCTTTATACTGATATTCTTAAGGCGAGTGCGGTTAAGATAAGTATGTCAGCAAAAGGTAACCCTTATGAGAATGCTTATGCGGAGCGTGTGAACAACACCATTAAGAATGAATTCGTCCTAAACAGCAAGTTCTTTAGTCTAAGATCAGGTAAAGCATTTATACAAGAAACAATAGAAATCTATAACAAAGAAAGGCCACATCGAAGTCTAAAATTAAAGACACCGTACCAAGTTTATTTTGAGAAAAGAAAAAAATCACCGAATGTGAGAACGGAAGGATAAAAACGCTTATAATGAATGGGGCTACACCTAAAATGTGTCAACTAAAATCAGGACGGGGCAAAAATTTGTCATCGCAATTTCTTCCTCCTTCCCCTTCGGGGAAGGCCGGGATGGGGCTTTCACGAAATTGTCAATACCAAAAGATAGTTTACAAATTATACCCATTAGATTGCTTACAAATCTGTTTTCATCGGATTCTGAACGCCCGCTATGAATGAAAGAGAAGAATCCGATGAAAACAGTATCTGTCCAATTAAAAGATTACAATACCAGACATTATATGTTGACACATCCAACCTTTGCAAGCCAACTGTTTGCTTGGCAAGGGAGCAACTAATGTATAGCTCTTTGCCCTTAAACTTTATTGTTCCCACTTTTTTTACACTTCTTACTTCGTAATGTAAAGGATATATATAGTTCTTAATCCTTTTGTATAAGACATCTGAAGGCTTGTATAAATCTGCCGGAACCTTCATATCTAAAGCCTCATGTGGACGCCGTTCATTGAATTCTCGTCGCCAATACTCAAGACGACAAGCCTCTGTTTCAATATTATCGGATGGCTTACCTTCTATTTCTCTTGCTATATCACGGTGCATTCGCTCGTGTCCACCGTTATCTTGAGGTTTCCCCGGTGTTGTTCGATCGTGCTTTATGCCATTTAACAGCCACCAGGCACTTAGTTGCGTCAAACCATAAGGGGCACTTGTGGAAGCAAATGGAGAACCATTGTCAGAGCGAATGGTTTTAGGTAATCCATACTTTTCAAAAAGTTCTTCAAATACGACTTTCACCGCACTTATATTGCCGCTTTTTAAAGGTTTAATGCATAGAATATATCTGCTGAATAAGTCTCGAATTGTCAAAGGTTCACACCGTTTTCTATCTTTTGTTCGCCACCAACCCTTGAAATCGACCGTCCAAACATCATTGGGACCATCAGCACTTGACAAAGGTGTGGTTTGTATGTTTTTCTTTGGTCGGCCGCGTCCCTTAGAACTTGTTAAATAACACCTTTTTAATATCCGACCAATCGACGATTTTGATGGGACATTATCAGTGACTATGTTGTCAATTATTAGTAGATGGCGAATTTTACCAGCACCCCAATAAGGGTATTGTTGCCGTAATCTGATAATCTCAGTTACAATATGACCAGGTATTGCATTTGGGTTATGTTTTGGTCGGTGACTGCGATTTCTCAAACCTGCTATACCAAATTCCCTGTAACGTTTTAACCACTTATAACCAGTTGTGCGACTTATCGAAAACTCCTCGCATAAAGTACTGAATACGATATGCGGTTGAATCGCAAGTAGAATAAACTCAATTCTTAATAACTCCTGACTTCGTGTTGCCCAAGACATGGTTACCTCCTTTTTGTTTCCTGTAAACCATC
>PXCK01000179.1 GCA_003566635.1 Balneolia bacterium
CTTTCATTCTTAATATAATTTCCGAAACTTGTCATTTGACCTATTTTTAGCAAATGTAAAAATAAATTGCGATTTTTATATCAACTTTCAGTTTTATTTTCAATCAGCGTTGGGAAAAGGCAAGCTCTTTTGGTTTTTCAGCTATGGGTTTTAGTTTTGGCAAAAAACCAAATGTGCTTGACTGTGCGGTGGGATTTAGCTTGCAGGTAACGTTTTGCAGCTACCCGAAGGTGGCGATTTCGAAGCACTTCACTGTCAATCAAGCAGAAACTTTGATAGAAGCACAAAGCTTGATTTAACCACTGAAACGCCACTTTTGGGTAGGTGCTGTTGTGCGTTCGGCTTTTATTTTCCAATTAATAGTTCAGGAGCGTATCTTAATACAAATTTTGCAACTTCATTTCCTGCAATTACGTCAATTGTCTTTCCTATCTCTTCTGTCTTTTTCCTTAAATATTCCTCTAAAACTTCTGTTTCGTTAGCTGTTGTAATCAACAAACCTGCATCAGCATTATATTTGTTGATTCCTTCAACAATTTGGTCAATTGCGTTTGTGTCAAAATGTTGTCCTGAATAAGATTTTGCCTGAACAACAAGTTTTGTCGTAACATTTACGCCAATAATTGGATTGTCAAATTCTACTAATAAATCCGCTCCATTATCTGTTTTCCATCCAAAACCATTTTGAATAGATACTGTATTTGGCATACTTGAGAAAATTCTATGGAGAAATCTTTCAAATTCTTTACTTCTATTCATCTCTTGAATATGTGATGTGATTTGAGGTAGAAGTTTGGATATTTTATCTTGCAAATGTGTAATACTCTTGTCTTGTTTAGATGTTGAGTCATACTTTCCGTCCTTTAGATTCTCAATGCTTGTCAAAAAATCTGTTACTTCCAAAACCCTTTGTGCTCTCTTTCTTGGAGCAAGATTTACCGAAGGCAGTATATTTGGATTGTTTCTGTTGAACTCTGTGATGGTTTGAGGGTCAACTGGAATGAAGTTATTGAAGTCATTTCCCCAAGAACATTTTATTCCGTCATCAAATCCATACTCGCCAATTACCTTTACTGCAACACATTTACCGTAACTTGGCATATTTACGTGGACAATCCAATCACCTTCTTTTATTCTTAATAAAAAGGCATTTTTCCCGAACCATTTTTCTCGTAATGAACCCGATTGTTCCCACATACCAAATCGAGATTTTCCGTTTTTGATTTCTTCGTAAACTTTTAATCTTGCATCTTGGTCGTCAATTTTTGCAAATGCAAATACTTGTGTTTTCATTTTTTATTTTTAGGTTAATTATTAATCAAATTCAAAATTATTCACTCTTTACGTCAATTCGTGTCGTTTTCGTTTTAAGCTGACGCACAACTTCAATATAAACGAAACTTTGAAGCCTTTTTGCTTTTTTCAGACTCCAAATATACCCAAAAAAGCATTATACACCAACGGATACAGTTTCTATAAAAAACTTTATCTGGCGGTTTTTCAGTCAAAAACACGTTCAAGCGAAAATCTCGCACATAAATTCGGAAAAGGTCAACTTCAAAAAGGAAGTTTATGTTCCGAGTTGTCCCGGGGGTAAGGTCTCGGAAGGGCGCCGCGTTCTGCAGCTATGGGTGGAGTTTCACGGCTTCTTTCGCCGGCCACCTTTTTCCTTCCGGCAAATATATGCATATTGTTTCTTTATTTGCAATCACCCCCCCGCGCCAGGGATGGAAGCGGTAGCTCCCGCCCTTCAGCGAAGCTGCGACACACAGCGGGGCAGAGCGACCGCAGGAAGCTCCTGCAACGCTGATGTGGCGCGCGAGACGAGGTCGGGACTACAAGCGGACAGCCCGGTGCCGGTCTGCTTATTTGCGCGTGTATAATTTCACAACGTACACATACCACTGAATACACATTGTATTTTACAATCGTTCATCAGACCGGCAGGCGCCCGGAATATTAAAGTGGGTGAGCCAGAAATCTCAGGATTAATGCTTGTATGTTTTGAAAAAGTAGAAATGTAACATGCTACGCCTCTACTTTTAGGCACCAAAATTGATTGCTCACAATCCAAAAACCCCCTTAGTTTTGCATGCACAAATCCGTCTCATACCATCATGACAAACGCTCAGAATTACCTCATAACACTTAGAAAAATGATTGCCGAAATGGCTCATGATTCACTCGTTGAAATTAGCTTTACGGCGCCCTTTAAAAAACAGATGAAGACCAAATGAAGGTAAAAAAATTGCTCCGCTGGTTGGGCTACGGCTCACTTGTTATCGTTGTCTTTGTAGGATTGGCGCTTTTGTGGGCGTTCAACAACAAAGACCTCTTGGTGGAAAAGGCGCTTACAGGGATCAATGAAACCTTTCAAGGTGAATTGGTCGTTGAGAAAACGCTGCTTAAACCCTTTGCCACCTTCCCCTATGTATCGGTAGATTTGAAAAATGCGCGCTACTACAACAGCAAAGACCGCAGTGGCGACCCCATTTACAAGATCAACGACCTCTATGTGGGCTTTGACCTCATTCAGATGATGAGGGGGCAATTTGAAATAAAAAAGATTCATCTATCGGGCGGATATATTCACTTGGAAAGAGACTCCGCCGGGGTGATAAATCTTTTGGCGTCTAAGAACGTCTTAGATGAATCGCAAGACAGCACGTCCGGTGATTGGAACCTCAGCCTACCGTCTTTCAGAATCGATGATGTGTTTTTTGTGTTCGACGATAAAATGACTTCTCGAGAATATGACCTCAGTCTTGAAACCACCTACATAAAGTTCAAAGGTGACCAAAAAACCTTAAACATCGACTTATCGTCTGAAATGGTTTTTGACATGCTGGAAAATGGTGATACCACATTTTTTCACAACAAAAAACTTTCTCTTTTTTGGGATATGGACATTGATATGGCCGGTGAGAAAATCCTGTTGTCGCCGAGTAAGCTCGGAATTGGCGATGCGTCATTTTCCGTGGAAGGCAGTGTGGATTTGGCCAACGAAGCGTATCTCGACATCAGACTAAAAGGCGATAAACCCGACTTTGCACTGTTTACCGCGTTTGCACCGCCGGAAATAGAAGAAGCCCTCAGCGTTTACCAAAATGCCGGACACATTTATTTCGACGGACTCATCC
>PXCK01000025.1 GCA_003566635.1 Balneolia bacterium
ATATCCCCAAAACAGGGTTTTTTGGCGATTGTGGAATAGGGCGAGATAGTTGTTTCGGGTTAGCCATATGTATGTAAAAAGTTGATAATAAATCAAAGAAAGTTGTTTTTTTGTTTTAAACAGTAAGAAAAAATTGGTATTTAGAAGTTTATTGTATTCAGCTTAATAAATAAAGGCAAAAATCATAAAAAGGCTGTTTGCATATCGGTCAAATCAATCACCTAAAACACAAATATCATGAGATCTACGGTACCAATTTGGGTTTCAGACAACCCAGTCAAGCAATCTTATAGTTTTTACATAACAGGAAACTTACTCCCCTTTTTCATGGCACTAATTATATTTGGTGCTTTACTAATTCCTCAAGGGGTTTTTGCGCAAGAAAGGGATGATAACCAGATTCGTGTAGTTGAAGGCAATCAGGTTGTACCTTTAAATCTATCCCGTGCATTACAAGAACAAAACTTTGTTGAGAGGGGTGAATCGGTTAATCAGGATGTACTTGATTATTTTGTTGAATATAATTCTAGTTTGATTATAAAATTTACTGCGAGCGAGCTTGAGGTTTTAAAAGCGTATTTAGAGGGCGAAAGGATTGAGCGAAGTGAGGAAAACATAATACTAATCGACCGTTTTGAAACGGAGTTCTATACAAGAAACCTACAAAGAGTACATAATGATACAACTATTCAATCGGCCTTGTTAAACGAAAACTTTAGTGACGAAACGTTTCCACCGGCTGGATGGACAACTTTTGCTTTAGGAGATGCTACTACGCCTCAATGGGCCAGAACTACAGACTTTTCAAACTCCCCTCCTGCCTCCGCGTTTGCTAATTATAATGTAAGTGCTTTTATTGACAATTGGTTGGTAACCCCAACATTTAGCCTTGATTCAAGTGCTTTACTTAGCTTTTACGAAAGAGCGGGATTCATGACTTGGTACGTGTATAGTGGTGTATGGATTTCTACTGAAAGTTGTAACCCTGAAGATGGTGATTTTGTTGAAATATACCAAGTTCCTGATTCTTCCAACTTCCCTTTTCGTGAAGTTAGCATTGATTTATCCGCTTATTCTGGAGAAGATTCTGTTTGTTTGGCTTTCAGATATTCTGGAGAAGATGCACATACTTGGTTTGTAGACGATGTAATTGTATTTGAACCCACACCGGAGCCAAACCCTGCAACTCTTGTATCTCCGTCAAATGGAGCAACAGGTTTGGGAATTAACCAAACCCTTACCTGGTCGGCCGATTCCGGAACCGCACCCGATGAATTTGATGTATATTTTGGAACATCATCAACTCCTCCCTTAGTTGCTACTGTAACCGGAACAACCTGGGCTACACCTGAATTAGATTACGAAACAACATATTATTGGAACATTGTTGCCAAAAATGATGCAGGTTCGGCAGACCCAAGCGCAACCTGGAGTTTTACGACAGAAGATGCTCCGATTAGTGATTTTCCATTTTCAGAAGGTTTTGATGATACTTTTCCCCCGGAAGGTTGGACTTTATCGCAATTATCTACCAGCCCGTTTAATTGGGGTCAAAGTTCTGATGCTCATACTGGTTCCGGTGCTGCTTACCACGAAGACTTCAACGCGTCTCATAATTCATGGTTAATATCTCCGGCATTAGCTTTTGATGAAGCAAGCTCATATATACTTAGTTTCTATGAAAAAAATGCTTTTATGGGTTTTTATGGGTTTAGTGGGGTTTTTATATCTAAGGGTAGTGGTATGGCAGGTTCTTCAGATTTTGAATTAATTTATGAATCTAATACAAGTAGACCAAACTATACCCAAAGATCAATCATTCTAGATGAATACTCCGGTGAAACTGTATATATAGCCTTTGTATATCAAGGCACATTTGCTCATGAATGGTGGGTTGATACATTCAATATCGCCGAATTGGCCAATAATGACTTTGCTGTAAATGGTGTGGAAGTGCCTTCAATTATTAAAACGGGAATAGAAACCACTGTATTTGTGGAAGTACAAAACCTAGGTGCAACTACACAGTCTAAAATAGTTGAATTAACCTTTGATGGGTCAGTTGTGGCTTCAGGGAGTACAAGTTCTTTATCTACCGGACAATCCGAAATAGTTTCAATAAGTTGGACACCAACAACTCCGGCTTTAGGGACTTTAGAAGCAACAGTACCAGCAGATGATGATAATACCAATAATTTACAATCTGCTGATATTGCTGTAGTAACACAAAACCAGCTGGCGGAAGATTTCGAAGGTACAATTACACCGGGTTTCTTGGTTGATTCTGTTGATTGGGCTTTACGACCGGATTTCCCAATAAACGGAGAAAATAGCATAAGTGTAATATTTAGTGGAAATATAACAAACCACCCTACAAAAATACTCACTACGCCACCTGTAACTGTAGATGGATCTTGGAATACTTTTTCCTTTTGGAGAGCCGGATTGAATAATATGTTTGGAGTTGGAAGCTCTACCTTACAAGTTCAATATCGTGAGTTGGGAGGTACTGAATGGACAGACATTGGTCCATTAATTGATTTTGCTACTGGAGATGATGCACAAATAGAGGTTCTTGATACCAGTTCAATACCTGAGGGTGCTTATAACTTTAGATTTGTTACAAACTCAACATTCGATACTTCTGGTAGTGGTTTCTTTTCTTGGGTAATAATAGATGATATAATTGCCGGAGATTTGATACCGGCAGCAATGACAGTTAGTACCGAAGAAATTACTTTTCCAGAAACTTTTGTTGGTTTTGATATCTCTGCTGAAATTACAGTTTTCAATGTAGCAAGTGAAGATATTACAGGTACAATAAATTCTGATAATCCGAACTTTAATGTGGAGCCTGTTGAGTTAAATGTATTATCAGGTGAAAGCCAGACTATAACTATAACTTTTTCACCAGTAGACGCATTCGAAGACATAAATGGGAATATTACATTTACAACAGATGGAGAAGTAGCGGGCTCCGATGCCACCATTGCATTAAGCGGTTCTTCTGTCTTCCCGCCGGATGTAGCTGTAAATCCGGAATCTTTTGATGAATTTGGAACAACCGGTTTAACCGAAACAGTAGAATTGGTAATTTCAAACTCCGGTTTAGGAGATCTTGAA
>PXCK01000096.1 GCA_003566635.1 Balneolia bacterium
GGTGATGAAGATGACTATAGTGATTTAACATTTGTTGGTGATCCTGAGGACGATGAATCGCAAACGATAATTAAGTTTTCCGGTTCGCCTAATGCTAAAACCTATAGTTTTGTGGGTAACATTTTAGATACGGGCTTAGCTCTCGCCTACCCCAATTTTGAAGATCCGGATTTGGTTGTTGCTTCTGATGATGAAGGTACTGCGACCCAGGTTACATTTACCCCTGCAAAAGTTAACCAGCTACTGGCCGGTGCAGGAGTAGAACCGGGTGGAACCATAGAGGTAGAATGGACAATTCGTGCAGAAAACGAAGCTGGTAATGCATTTGCCAATCAATTTTTTACTGCAACGTTTATCCGATCTGAAATTCCCGACCCTGAGCCGGGAGCATTTGCTCTAAACAACCCGCCGGATGGGACAGTTTTAGAGACTGATGCTGAAAATACCTCTGAAATCGAAATCAATTGGTTCGAGTCTGAAGATGCTACATCATACAAATGGTTGGCAATTTTGGCACCTGCAGAAGCTGCAAATATGGCTGCTGTTAGTTTTGATGACCCATTACTTTCTTTCGAATCTGATGGAGAAGGTGCAGATACCACATTAACGTTAACCGTTGATGCATTAGATACCATTCTTGAAGATTTAGACATTGAAAGAGGAGAAGGCGTTACCTTACTTTGGACTGTTGAAGCATCAGTTGCGTCTAACACCAGACTTGCTGAGGCGCCTTTTAGCATTACGCTAAACCGCTCTGCTATTGAACTGGTAGAACCAGGTGAATTTTCACTTGTTGCCCCTGCTGATGGTACAACCTTAGTAGTAAGTGGATTTGATACAGAAGTTGATGCGCAAATAAGTTGGGAAGAATCTGAAAATGCTGTTGCATATACTTGGTTGGCTATACTACCAGGTGGTAATTTCGGAAGCCCGCCACTATCATTTGACTCAGATAATGACGGTACTGAAACTACATTAACGCTTTCATTAGCAACCTTAGATGGTATAGCATCATCTTTGGGTGTAGGTGCAGGTGAAAGTGCAACTTTAGAATGGACGGTAGTTGCTGTCTCTGAAGACGATGTTGAACGCTTTGCTGAGGAAACGTTCGAAATAACTATTGAAAGGTCTGAAGAACAACCCGGCTTAAGTGCTTTCGATTTATTAAACCCACCAAGTGGAACGTCTTTGGATATTGCTTCTAACGATCCATCCCCGGTAATAATCACTTGGGAAGCTTCTGAAAATGCTACACGGTATGAGTGGGCTGCTGTAATGCCGGGCTCTGATTTTGATGATCCATTGTTATTGTTTGATTCCAATTTAGGGGGAACAGCAACTACTTTAGGTTTAACGGTTCAAGGAATTGATGAAATATTGGATGATCTTGGAATATCTGTAGGCGATAGTATTACACTTGAGTGGACAGCCTTTGCCATAAATCCGGATGACACCCTTGTAGCAGACAATGGACCATTCGAAATTACATTCAATAGAATCGAACCACTATTAACAGCCGGTGAGTTTTCATTACTTGCTCCCGAAGACGGAGTTACCATTGGTGTCCGTCCGGAAGATGACTTCACCGTAATGTTTGAGTGGGAAGAGTCTGAAGATGCAGATGATTATCGTTGGATTGCAAATCTGGCAGGTGAAGATATTGCTTCTCCTCTGATTAGCAGAAAAGCTGATAACGAAGGAATTGATAATAACTTCTCCCTATCTGCTTCTGAACTACGAAATATCTTATCAGCACTAAATGTAAAAATTGGACAGTCAATAACTCTTGACTGGAGTGCTAAGGCAAACAGAGGGCCTGTACCCACTTTTGCTAATGATGCGTTTACCATTACTTTTGAAAGACTGCCTTCTTTACCGGAATTAGGTGCGTTTGCTTTACTTAGTCCACCTGATAACTCAACACTTGTAGTTTCCGAAGGAAGTGAAGATGACGTAGTAATCACATGGCAAGCATCCGAAAATGCAGAATCTTACGAGTGGAGAGCAATTCTACCGGACGGTGATTTCGACGAACCACTATTATCATTCCCTTCTGATAATGATGGTTCTACCACCGAACTAACATTGACAAGTGGCGGTATTGATGCCATCGTTGCAGATCTTGAAGTTGATCTTGGGGAGTCTGTTGACATCAGCTGGACCGTACTTGCAACTGCATCTGAAGGCAGAATGCAATTTGCAGATGAGGCGTTTAGCCTGACCATTGAACGAGAAGATACAAGAGAAGCTTCACTGGCAGCAGAACCTGGTTCTTTTGAGTTCAACCTCGAACCGGGAGAAGATGCTACTGAAGTGCTAACGGTAACCAACACCGGTGAACTCGATCTTGTAATCTCGCTAGCAGTCGAAGGGATTGAAGTTGCAGCCCGTGGTGTAAATTCCCGTCACGCTGATGCTGACCGTGCAGAAGGTCCGAATTCGGGAGAAACGATGGCAATGGATTTAGATGAATGGCTCAGCTTGAGCGATATGGAATTGAGTCTTGCTCCGGGTGAATCCGAAGAGGTAACTCTGAGTATTTCAACCGAAGGACTTGATGATGGCGTTTACAACAAAGCCATTGTACTGGATACAGACAATGAAGAGGTTGATGCCATAACCATACCCGTTCAGTTGGCTATAGCAACACCGGCACCGGGCGCATTTGCCCTATTAACTCCGGAAGATGGTACAGAAGTAGAAACATCTCCGGGCGATGAGACAGAAGTAACCATTAGCTGGGAAGCATCCGAAAATGCAACTTCTTACGAGTGGCTGGCAAACATACCCGGAGAAGGCTTTGAAGATGCCCTTGTTAGCATTGAAGCCGGAGCTTCGACCAGTATTGTGCTTACTTTGGGTGATTTGGATGATGTGTTGGCATCGTTGGAGATTGAACAAGGAGCCGGAGTGACTTTAGAATGGACGGTACTGGCAAGTGGGCCCGGAGGAGAAACATTTGCTGATGATGTATTTGAAATTACATTAAACCGTGCACCAGCTCCAATAACCGACCGCGCAGTAACCTTCTCGGTAGATATGAGCATCCAAGCTGCCATTGGCGAGTTCGATCCTGAAGGTCGCGCCGTATTTGTACGTGGTGCATTCAACGATTGGGGACA
>PXCK01000113.1 GCA_003566635.1 Balneolia bacterium
ATTTCAGGCTTGTACCCGGCTTCGGTTAATGTCTCGAAACCTGCTTTGATTAGTTCAACCGCACCACCACAAAGAACGGCCTGCTCACCGAATAAATCGGTTTCTGTCTCTTCGCTAAAGGTTGTTTCAATAACCCCGGCACGTGTTCCACCAACACCTTTTGCATAGGCAAGTGCAATATCAATGGCATTACCGGTTGCGTTTTGATGGATTGCAAATAAACACGGAACACCCTGTCCCTGCTCAAACACCCTGCGAACTAAATGTCCGGGGCCTTTTGGTGCCACCATGAAAACATCTACATCAGCCGGAGGTTGAATTTGGTTGAAGTGAATATTAAAACCATGAGCGAAAGCAAGAGCTGCACCCGACTTTAAATTTGGAGCTACTTCATTCTTAAAGACTTCACCCTGAGATTCATCAGGAAGTAAAATCATAACAATGTCGGCTCCCTTTACAGCATCCGCAACATCTTGTACAAGGATACCATCCTGAGCAGCCGTCATCCGGGACTTGCTTCCCGGTCGTAAGCCGACCACAACATCCACTCCGTTATCATTTAAATTTCTTGCATGCGCATGTCCCTGACTGCCATATCCCAAAATGGCTACTTTTTTGCCGGATAGCACATCTAAATTAGCGTCGTTATCATAGTATAATTTCATTGTTTGTATGATTTGTGTGTTGTTGGTTGTTTTTTAAATTCTTAAAGCTTTATTAGAGATTAATCATAACCTAAATTCTGATTTTAACTCCTGAGTTGAACTCGCGCTTAATTGCAATCGAACCGGTTCTTGATACTTCTACTAATCCGAAAGGTCGAAACATGGATATTGAAGCATTGACTTTATCCGGTCCGCCTGTGACTTCTATGGTGAGGGTTTCATCGCTAATATCCACGATTTTTCCGCCAAAAATATTTGCTACCTGCGTTATGTTAGCACGATCTTCCACGCCCGCTTGAACTTTAATTAGCGCAAGTTCACGCTCCACAAAAGATTCAAAAGTGAGATCTTTTACTTCAATTACATCCACCAATTTTTCTAATTGATAGACAATTTGCTCAATGATTTTCCGGTCGCCTTCGGAGGTTATGGTGATTCGAGCATTTTCGGGATCTTCGGCATTGCCAACCGAAATAGTGTCAATACTATACCCGCGACCGCTAAACATTCCAACAATACGAGCCAACGTATTAAACGCATGTCTCACCTTTAGCGTCAAAGTGTGTTTAATTGGTCGGTTGATGTCTTTAGAAGCGGGTTTATCCATTAGTAATGTCATAGTTAGGCCTCCTGATTTACCGGTAAGTCGGTGTCAACCATTTCGTGAACAGCTTTTCCGGGTGGAATCATCGGATATACATTTTCTTCCTGCACTACGCTTATATCCATCACTACCGGACGATCATTGATTTCCATGGCTTTTTGCATTACTTCGTAAAGTTGCTCCGGAGTTTCGGCTCTAAGGCCAACGGCACCGTAAGATTCAGCAAGTTTTACAAAATCCGGATTGCCTTCGGTTAAGTCGGAGTGGGAATAACGCTTCTCAAAAAACAGCTCCTGCCATTGCCTTACCATTCCCAAAAAGTTGTTATTCATAATGGCAATCTTAACCGGGATGTTGTAACGTACCGCCGTTCCGATTTCCATGGCAGTCATTTGGAAACCGCCATCACCAACAATCGCAATAACCTCACGTTCGGGAAATGCTACTTTCGCACCCATTGCTGCGGGAAAACCGAAGCCCATGGTTCCCAGCCCACCGGAAGAAATCCAACTACGCGGATGGTTGAATTTGTAGTATTGAGCCGCCCACATTTGGTGTTGGCCTACATCTGTAGAAATGATGGCTTCACCCTTTGTTACTTCCGAAATAATTTCCATCATGTGCTGAGGTGCAATTCCTTTTTCCGGCTTTTGATAACGAAGCGGATGCTCACGTTTCCATAAATTTAATTGCTTCATCCATTCAGTAGTATCAACCGGTTGGGCAATTTCTAACAAAGTTGAAAGTGCGGGTTTACAATGGCTAACTATTGGTATTTCAACTTCAATATTTTTATTAATACAAGCCGCATCTATATCAATATGTGCTTTAATAGACTTGGTTGAAAACTCATCTACTTTTCCAGTAACACGATCATCGAAACGAGCACCAACAGCAAGGAGAACATCACAGTTTTGGATAGCCATATTTGCTTGCCAGGTACCGTGCATCCCTAGCATTCCCAATGATAAAGGATCAGTTTCCGGAAAAACGCCCAAGCCCATCAAGGTTGTGGTTACAGGGATATTAGTTTTTCGGGCTAGTGCGGTTAATTCCTCCCAGGCCTCACCCATCATTACACCACCACCTGCATAAATAAGTGGCTTTTTTGCGTTTTTTAGAAGCTCAGCGGCCTGTTGAATCAAGAAAGTGTTATCCGTGCTCATCGTTTTTTTACTGTTCGATGAAACAGCTTTTTTCCCCGGCATGTAAGTGCCTCTGGAGAGAAGCATATCTTTTGGTAAATCAATCAAAACCGGTCCCGGTCGGCCTGATGATGCAATATGAAAGGCTTCAGGAATAATTTGGCCCAACTCGTTCACGTCTTTCACCAAATAGCTGTGCTTGGTAATCGGACGCGTAATACCGATGATGTCCGCCTCCTGAAATGCGTCGTTTCCAATCATGGATGAAGGAACCTGCCCGGTAAAAACTACCATTGGTATGGAATCCATCATTGCGGTAGTAATACCGGTGACGGCATTGGTTGCTCCGGGTCCTGAGGTTACCAAAACTACCCCCGGCTTACCTGTAACTCGCGCGTATCCATCGGCGGCGTGTGTACCGCCCTGTTCATGACGAACCAGTAAATGGCGAAGTTCAGGCTTTTTGTAAAGCTCGTCGTAAACCCCAAGAACAACACCGCCCGGATATCCGAAAATGGTATCTACCCCTTGATCAAGCAACGCCTGAACAAGAATCTGACATCCGGTTAGCTCTACATATTGGCCGTTTTCTGAAGGATAGTTCATTAACTTTGAAGTTTTATGAGAACTTCCATTTTGATTTTTTAATGACTGAGCTGTATTCATAGGCTATTTAGTTTACCAGAGGTCGTTACCTGGAA
>PXCK01000163.1 GCA_003566635.1 Balneolia bacterium
ATCCAAGCCAACCCTCGAAGGTAAACGAATGTTTTTGATGGTAGCTCCAAAATAAAATTAAAAAAGCAGTCTTTATAGACTGCTTTTTCTTTTTAGGAATTATAAGCTAATTGTATTAACTCAATCCGCTTAATGTATTTTTAATCTCTTCGAAATTTGGAAGATCTGAAGCCTTTTCTAAAACCTCAGCGTACTGAATAGTACCTTCTTTGTCTACCACGAATGCAGAGCGTTTAGCAACGCCTTTCATCCCAAAAAATTCATCGTATAAAGCGCCGTATGCCGTAGCAGTTTCTTTGTTAAAATCACTCAATAAATTAAAATTATAATTTTGAGCTTTTTTAAACTCCTTCAAAGTAAAAAAGGAATCTACACTAATAGCAAGAACTTCAGCATCTAAATTATTGTAGTCTGCCAGATTATCTCTAACATGACAAAGTTCATCGGTACAAACGCCGGTGTAGGCTAGTGGAAAAAATAATACTACTACATTTTTTTTGCCTTGAAAATCTGCGAGGCTTACATCTTCACCCTCAGAGCTTTTGAGTGTGAACAAAGGGGCTTTATCGCCTTTTGATATAGACATATTCTACTCCTAAATAATTATGTTAGTTGTTTGGATTGCAATGAGTTTATATAGGTGTTAAATCCTCGGGAGAACAAAATAATTCCACCAATTAGCATTAAGTAAACAAGAAAATTGTTTAAGTTTGAGCTAAATAATGGGAACCACCATAAAATCATAGTCAAAAGAAACAGACCGGATGCAATAAGCAAGAATAAACTCTCGGCTTTTTTTAGCAAATGATGCATAAAGATAGTTATAGATGCTACAATTGCTGCCATCTCGTATAATGAAACCAACAGATCTTTAATAAACACTGTTTGATGAAGGGGCAAATAACTGAATGGTATTAATAAAGGAATGAAAACTAAGAAATATGGAAATTGAGCAACCGGAGGCCTGTCATTTCTATTGATTAAAAATAACCCAACTAAAAGCCAGGCCACACCCCAGGTTCTGGACCAATCGGTTATAAATTGGAGCGTATCTAAGCTTATAAACGGGATAATAATTTGGCCCAGCACAAACAGTATATAAAATGAGATACCTACAGAAAAAAACAGATGATATTTATGAGAAACAATATCACTCTTGTACCCAATTTTATATAATGTCCACCCGAGTGCTATTAAAATTATAATTAGGTAGTATATCACAACTGATTGCCCTTCAGTTGATTACTCTTTCGAGCTTCTACCGGTATCAATAGACAAAATACGCTCAGCTACTCTTTTAAGTTGTACTCTTTCGAACTCAACCATTTCCTCAACTAGTGAAGCAATAGACCTGTCTTTACCATTCAATGTGCCTTGTATAAGCATATCTTTGAGAGGCATTTTTTTCAAGAATGTGATAATGGCCGAGCGATTTTTACCGATATGAATCAACAACTTTGAAGCATTTTTTTCATCTTCATCTACGGTAAATGTTTTTCGAAAGTCTTCTAATCTAATGGTTGAACCGGGTCTCTTATAAATTTGCTCTATAGCTTGGCGATAAAACTTTTTTTGAGCATGATCAATAATAGCGAGCATTTCAAAAACTGATTCCGATCCTGGTGGTTTATCATATACCGGAACCGAGTTAATAACATAGCCAAGGGCTTCGGCTTCGTCTAATAAATATTCAGCGTCTTCTATTAATTCTTTAAGTTGATCGTTTGAATATTCCATTAAACAGAAATTAAATAATTAGTTGGACTCTTTATTCTTCTCAGCTTCTAACATATCAACAAGAGATAGGCCTGTGTTCCAATCGGCATCACGGTCTCTCACTGAGTGGATGTTATTATCTTGTTTGAAGTTCCAAAACTGCCCGAACTGCTTATTTTTGTACTCTTTTAGAAAATCTAATCGATCTTTTAATTCTTCTTTAGGCACCAGTAATTTTTCTTTATCGTAAATGGCTTCACCTCTTGAATGATACACTAGATCGTAATCTTTACTCATCACAATGGCTTCTTCAGGGCAAACTTCTTCACAAAAGCCACAGTAAATACACCGCAGCATATTTATCTCAAAAAAGTCCGGAAAACGCTCTTTTTCATCATCGGTTTCTGCTGCCTGCATACTAATTGCCAAAGGTGGGCATGCACGCGCACAAAGACCACAGGCTACACAACGTTCTTTTCCATTATCCTGTACTAGAACCGGTCGACCTCTGAATATTGCCGGTGGATCCCAACGCTCTTCAGGATACATGTAAGTAACAGTAGGCTTAAACATTTGTTTGAAAGTATACCACATACCCTTAAAAATTTCAGGTAAGTAAACTCTCTCTAATAAGTTAAGCTTTCTTTCAGACTTGTCGGTACCGGATAGTTTATTAACAACCGGCTGATCTAAATTTTGTGTGTAATCGGCCATAATTCTTATACGGAATGAATAAAAATCGATTTGTGATTAAGTTGAACAAGATACAACGAATAACAGTTGGTTTCCACAAAAACTGATAGAATCAATCTATTTTTTCTTGAAAACCATGGTTATTGGAACACCTTCAAAATCAAAGTGTTTCCGAATTTGATTTTCGATATATCTTCTATAATGAACAGGTAATTCGGTTGGAGTGTTCATAAAAAATGCAAAAACAGGAGGATTATTTTTCACCTGTGTTGCATAATTAATTTTGAGCTGGTATCCCTTAACGAATGGAAGTGGCTTTTCTTTAGTAATTTGAGCTACAAAATCGTTCAATTTTGAAGTAGTGATTTTTCTGGATCTGTTTTCAATAACTCGGTCTGCCAACTCAATCACGTTATAAATTCGCTTTTTATTTTTTGCAGATATACTCACAATGGGGATATAATCCATAGTTCGTAAGCGTGCATATATAGAATTACAGTATTCTTTAAATGTATTGGTTTCTTTTTCAACCAAATCCCACTTATTTAATACAAGGATAATTCCTTTATTAAAACGCTCTGCCTCGGTCAAAACCTTAATATCCTGCGATTCAAATCCCCTTTCTGAATCAATAATCAGAATGGCCACATCGCATTGCATAATGCTCTTATTGGTTCTTACCGTACTGTAAAACTCAATATTTTCTTTCACTTTAGTTCGTCTGCGTAAACCCGCCGTATCAACCAAAGTGTATTTCTTATTGTTAAACTCAAGTATACTATTTATAGAATCTCGTGTAGTTCCGGCAATATCCGTAACGATACTTCGCTCGTGGTCAAGCAATGCGTTAACAAAACTACTTTTACCAACGTTGGGGCGTCCAATAATTGCAAGCTTGGGGTGCTCGGGTTCTTCCAGGTTATCTTTTTCTGGGAGGACTTCTACCAATCTATCAAGTAACTCTCCTGTTCCAGAACCGTTTACTGATGAAACCGGAAAAATTTCATCATATCCGAACTTATAAAACTCAGAGGTATTCCAACGTCTTTCCTCGTTATCAGCTTTGTTTGCTACAACCAGAACCGGCTTATCTTGCTGGCGCAATATTCCTGCCACATAATTGTCATAATCACTAATTCCCGTTTCGGTATCAACAACAAATAAAATAGCATCAGATTCATCTATTGCAATGTGAACCTGCTCCCGAATACCGGCAAGCATAACATCATCTTCGTCAGGCATATAGCCGCCCGTATCAATGACATCAAAATTAATTCCGTTCCAAAAACCCTGGCCGTAATGCCTGTCTCTTGTAACTCCGGAAAAATCGTGAACAATTGCTTTTCTCTGGCCAATTAGTCTGTTAAATAAGGTGGACTTCCCAACGTTAGGCCTTCCCACTATGGATACTACGGGTAACATTTAATAATAATTTATGGTATGGTCGAATTTTTGTATTTTATGCGCTTAAGGTACGCATATTTTGACTTTTAATTATTTAAGAAATTCTTCATGATACGATGGCTGTACGGTGAATTAGGCTTCTTCCCTTCCCTCTTTATTACAACAGGCATGGTAGTATTTATCATATTTTGGCTGGCCGGAATAGCTGGTTTGATTTCTAATCCTGACAGAGAAAATAAAGCCGGCAATTTTACTTTAGTTCTTTGTGTACTATTTCCTCCCTTTCCCGTCATTTGGTTATTGTTTGATATGGCTCGTCAACATTCCAAAATCAGAAGAAACCAAACTAAAGGCTTAAAAAGTGACTCAGTTTAGTAAAGGTGTTTCGCTTGATTCATCGTCCTCATCAACCAAAAGCCAGGGTTCTAAATTCGATTCGTTAATATCATCGAGAAAACGCGACGGTTTTGTAAAGACATCCCCAAATCCTCCATGTTGAATTACCGGGTACGAAACATATAGCATATCTTTAGCTCTGGTTATAGCTACATAAAGCAAGCGAAGCTCTTCGTCTAAATCCTCTTCATTACTCAATGAAAAACCCGATGGTATCACCCCATCCAAACATTGTATAATAAATACATGCTCCCATTCTAATCCCTTTGCTGAATGTATGGTGGATAAAATCACGGGATTTTCGTCTTCCTTTCCGGCAAGTGTGTCAACCGCTGTTGCTTCTATTGGGTCAAGAGCAAGCTCTTCCAGCATTTGATCATAACTTCTATAACCGGTAGCTATAGCTGCAAAAGCTTCTAAATCTTTTAATCTCTTAGGGTGATCATCATATTTCTTTTCGCACCGTGGCTTGTAATAAGTATTAATATGCTCAATAGCTTCTGATGGCGTGAAATCATTCGTTTTTAGATCAATAAGAAGCTGACTCAAGGATAAAAGTCCATTTTTATAAGCTCCGTTTACCATCCCGCTATCGCTAAACTCATAAGGGTTTGATGAGCTTTTGAGCCATTGAATTAACTCTGAAGATGTTTTTGGACCTATGCCTTCAATCAAGTTTAGTACTCTGTTCCATGCAATGGCATCGGTTGGATTAACTAAAACGCGTACATGGGCCAGGACATCCTTAATATGAGCAGCTTCAGCAAATTTTTGACCACCATATTTTATAAACGGTATCTTCTTTTTATTCAACTCTATCTCCAAGTCAAAAGAATCTCTACTATTACGAAAAAGTACCGCCATGTCTTTCAGTTCAATATTTTGTTCTCGAAGATTTAAAATCATTTGAGATACAAAACGAGATTGTTCACGGCCATCTTCGGTTTTAACAAGTGCAGGTAGCTCTCCTTTTTCTCTAGATGTGAACAGTGTTTTATCGTATTTCTCCCGAGCACCGGCAAGCACCAAGTTTGCAAGATGCAGTATATTTCCTGTTGATCGGTAATTTTCTTCGAGCTTGATGATTTTCGTACCGCTGAAAATATCGGGGAATCGCATAATGTTTTTGTGATCAGCCCCTCGAAACCTATAGATGCTTTGTGCATCATCGCCCACTGCCATAATATTTTGCTTTTCGGATGTAAACATGCGCACCAATTCTGCCTGCAAAGCATTCGTATCCTGATATTCATCAACCATTACATACTTATTCTTCGCTCTTACTTTCTCTAAAACCTCTTTGTCACTCAATAAGTGCAACGTATTGACTAACAAGTCATCAAAATCCATTACAAAATTATCAGCTTTATACTTAACATAGGCACGTGCTAATAGCTCGATATTGTCAATATGATGCATGAATTGATCATAATTTTGATCTACTACTTCATGAATAGAGAGTTGCTTATTAATTGATGCACTTATGATGGCTTTAACCGTACTTTTACGGGGAAATCGTTTACTTTTTTGATGTAACTTCAGCTCGGTTCGCAATAACTGAATAACTTCAAGACTATCTGCTGTATCTATTATCGTAAAGTTGGATGGATATCCTATCTTGGGCGCATATTCATGCAAAAGCTGACTACAGTAGAAGTGAAAAGTCCCTCCTCTCACCTTCCTGCATCTTTCGTCCAGAACAGCAGAAGCGCGCTCAAGCATTTCGCGAGCTGCACGACGAGTAAATGTTAATAAAAGAATTGATGAGGGGTTAACCCCACTTTCAATCAAGCGGGCAACTCTGTAAACAAGTGTTCTAGTTTTGCCTGTTCCGGCTCCGGCTACAACTAAAGCGGGACCGTTTTGGTGCATTACCGCATCAAGCTGAGCCTTGTTTAAAAGGTTCTCGTACTCTATTTGATACTCTAAATGCCGGGGTTCTTCGCGACGGAGCTTAAATTTTTTCATTACTAAAAATACCAAATGCCGACCTATATGTAAAATACATGTTTAGAATAACTAAATATTCAAGTTGTATATCCAATAAAAGTTGTAAAAGCTATCTGGACGTAGAAGATACTGATTCACAAACCTCCATTTAGCTTATTAAAAAGCGCTTTTATTTTGTCGTCTAAGTATTCTATTATCAATATTATATTTTAACTAATGGTATTGATAAATCAACTACAAATTGGTAGATTATATGCATACAAATTTTTCCAAAAACTGCTGAAAGTGTTAATTCAGCAGCCTTTTTTATTCATTAAAATATAACATAACTATTATGTCTAAATTAAAAGTAGGTATTAACGGATTTGGACGAATCGGCCGATTAGTTTCAAGAATTATTCTTACAAATCCCGAATACAATGATAAGATTGAGATTGTAGCGGTAAACGATTTAACAGACGCACATACCTTAGCTCATTTATTTAAGTATGATTCTGTTCACGGAAAATTTCCCGGCGAAGTATCCTATGACGGAGATTTCCTTGTAGTAAACGGATCAAAAATAAAAGTAACTGCAGAGCGTGACCCGGCTAATCTTTCATGGGGTGATGATGGCGTTTCAACCGTTGTAGAGAGTACCGGTTTTTTCACAAGTAAGGAAGCTGCATCTAAGCATATTGAAGCAGGTGCTAAAAAAGTTGTTATTTCTGCACCGGCTAAAGGCGATGTTCAAACTGTGGTTCTTGGTGTGAACGACGAGCAAATTGATGCATCTCATCAAATTTATTCTAATGCAAGTTGTACAACAAACTGTCTTGCACCAATGGTAAAAGTTTTAGATGATGCTTTTGGTGTTGAAAAAGGTTTCATGACAACTATCCACGCTTACACAGGCGATCAAGGTACTGTTGATGCTCCGCACAAAGATTTAAGACGTGCTCGTGCAGCCGCTGTAAATATTGTACCAACTACAACAGGCGCTGCGAAAGCTGTTGGTTTGGTTCTTCCTCACCTAAAAGGGAAACTAGATGGTGGTGCCGTTCGTGTACCTGTAGCTGATGGTTCAATGACAGACTTTACCTGTGTAGTTAAAAAAGATACTACGCTTGAAGAAGTTCTTGACGTATTTAAAAAAGCAGCTGATGGCCCTCTAAAAGGAATCCTTGAGTATTCAGAAGAGCCTTTGGTTTCTACCGATATACTTGGAAACCCTCACTCGGTAATTTTAGACTCTGAAATTACTAAAGTGGACGGTAAGCTTGTAAAAGTTGTTGGCTGGTACGACAACGAAGCAGGTTATTCTGCAAGAACTGTAGATCTACTTCTTAAGATTTCATAATTCGAAATCAAGAAAATCAAAAGGCGACCTCAAAAGGGTCGCCTTTTTTTATTTTTTGATAGAATCTAAAATTCTATTTATAGCCAACTCAATATACCCTTCGGGTCGTGCATAACAAACCCTAAACCAACCCGGTACTTCACAATGAAAGACTTTTCCGGGTGATATATTTACCTTAGCATCATCCACTAGTTTATTGTAAAGATCCATTTCTGAGTCGAAGGATTTTTTCTTTAAATACTTGCTTAAATCAATCCATACAAAAAAACCGGCAGATGGCTCAACATATGGGATATCAGCATTGTCTAATGCTTGTTTAGTACGACTCCAGGCATTGTTAAGTCTCTGTTGATTTGTAGAAATGAAAGAATCGACAAAGGTTTCATCGTTCAACAACTCTGAAAGTACATGCTGTGTATGGGTTGAAACCGGAGAGAAATAGGTAAGCTCGCGTACAGCTTCTAATACTTCTTCTCTTGTGCTGTACAAGCAACCAACTTTAAAACCTGAAAGCGTAAAATCTTTGGCAAAACCATAAACATGGTGTATTTGCAATCCGGATTTTGATGCCAATTCCAAAAGTGAAACAAACTCGGAGCCATCAAAAACAGAACAAGCGTAGAGTTCATCTGCAATTAACTCTAATTTGTGCTCTTTACAAAAAGCAATACACATTTCTAACTCCTCCCGTGTGTAAACCCTACCAAGTGGGTTATTGGGGGAAGTTATTATCAATGCTTTCACCTTTATATCTCTCTTTGATGCATTAATAACGGCTTCCTGAAGCACATCTTTGGTTAGCTTAAACTCATCTTTCACGTCTAAATAAGCCGGGACAGGTTCTACTGATGAACGAACTTTAAGGTCATGATCAAAACCCGGGTAATAAGGTGATGGAATAATTATACCATCTTCCGCATCGCATAATACACTTACCAGCATATCAATAATAGCAGAACTTCCGGATGCAATGGCAAGTTTATCAGCTTCGATAGAAACATTAAGTTTTCTACTCATAAATGAGGCAAGTGCATTACGAAACGATTCACTTCCATACAAAACATCATAATGTGTATGATGCTCTTCAATACCTTGTAACTGATTTAATTTTCCACCAAGCACATCGAACATCAGATGGTTTTCTGCCGTACCGAGATTTATGTAACCATCTTCATTATCAACCGGGTGAAAGGGGTCTTTAGCACATTTAAAATGGGCCTGAACTAAAGGTTGGGGTTCCCCAACAAGTTTGCTACCTCGTTTTGATAAAATCATAAGTGACGTTAATTATTTTTGTAATAAACCGGGATTTACACCCAATCCTAAAGAAGCATCAAGTATACTACCTCTCAAAACTTTTGCACTATCTGACGCTAAAAAAAGTACCAATTCAGCAATTTCATCAGGGTTGATTAATCGCCTTGCAGGAAGCTTTTCAAGAAGTTGATTCTTTTGTTCGGAAGATAAATTATCTAAAGTAGATTTTCCAAACATAGGTGTTTCAGTTGCTCCGGGGCACACAGCATAGACATCTACCTTTTCGTAAGCCATTTCAGCAGCAAGTTGCTTTGTCATAAAAACCATGGCAGCCTTGCTCATTCCATCCGCTAAATGAAAACCCGGAAATTGTGTGATTCCCCCGCCTACCGAAGCCATGTTGATGATTTTTCCACCTCTTTCTTTCAAGCCCGGAAGTAACTTTCGAATCAACCACAACGGTGAAACGGCATTAACCATCATTAAGGCTTCATCTTGTTTTAAAATATCTTCTGTAACAGCTTGAACCGTTGCAGAGCCAAGTCCTGCGTTATTAATCAAAATATCAATAGCAGGTAATGAAGAAACAAGCGATTCTAAACTTTCAACATCGGCCGCATCCCAATGGAATGCTTGGGTTTTATCGGAACCTATTTCTTCAACTAACGCATAGGCAGATTTCTTGCCGGATCTGTAGGTGAAACAAACTTTGTAACCCTCTTTAGCAAATAAGCGAACCAGACTTTTGCCTATACCACTTGACCCTCCTGTTACCAAGACCGTTTTCATACGTCAGGGTTTTACGTTATGCTCGAAGCGTAAGAGTGATGTTAATAAGCCTTTTAAATCACCAAACCGATTGTAGTAGTCATCCTGTGATCGTTTGATTACCTCTATTGCTTCATCACGATCGTAAGTGTGGGTAATTTCGCACTTCGATTCATCACCCGGCATTTGCTTGTAGGTAAGGAAATAATGACGTAACCGATCAACGATTATCTTTGGCAACTCATTTATGCTCTTATACTTACCATACACAAGATCGCCCTTCATAACCGCTATAATTTTATCGTCGGCTTCGTCACCATCAATCATTCTAAACCCGCCTATTGGAATGCTCTGTACTAAAATATTACCGTGTGTTATTGGTCTTTCCGAAAGAATACAAATATCCAATGGATCGCCATCACCAACTACTTGCTTGCCTGTTTTCTCGTTACAATATGCCGCAACAGATTCATCGCAATAGGTTTGAGGCAGGAATCCGTACAAAGCCGGACAAATATTAGAATAGCGTTGCGGGCGATCAACCTTAAGGAATCCACTGCCCTTATCTACCTCATACTTTACAGTGTCACTTGGTACAATTTCTACGAAAGTAGTGACAACTTCCGGAGCATTATCGCCAAGAGGTACACCATGCCAAGGGTGAGACTTGAGTAATAAACCGAGTAATTTCCAAAGAGGGTCTGAAGATTGATTCATAAGTTAATTGATAAATTGATAGTTAACTTGTTTGCCAAGTTAAAGTATTCTTCACTTAGATGTAGAAGAATTTTAAAAAACTTGAAAAAAGGTAATAGCCAAAATGGCGGAGAGAGAGGGATTCGAACCCTCGGTACCCTTTTGGGGTACACACGCTTTCCAGGCGAGCCCGTTCGACCACTCCGGCATCTCTCCGTTTTCGAAAGGATTGCAAATATACTGCTAAACAAAAGCGATATCAACCTGTATCAAACTTTTATTTTTAGCTACTACAAGAAAATCGGCTAGTTTTTATTTTGGGGTGACGGAGATGTTATTCTTTGAACAATTCTAAATCTTTTCACTTTATTAATCAGCGCTCAATTATAGTTATTCCTCTATCTAAAGGAACCGAGCTTAAGTCGAATTAACTATATAGAATTTCCTACAGGATTAGCTGTAGCATGCCTACTTCTCGACAAAAGATTCTCTCATTTCGAGGAAATTAATCTGCGGTTATCTGAGAAAATCTGTTTAATCAGTGGTAAATTCCAAAAGGGTGATTGAATTCAATATTTATTTATTAGATAAAACTCTAAAAAATAGTTTTAGCGAGCGTGAAATGTTCAAATAGTCGGCTGCTCCGCAGTACGACTTTAGATATAGGTAATTTGTTTAGTGTTACTTTTTCTAGATAAAAAGTAACCAAAAATCACGGCTGTATTTAAATAGAGGGGAAGCTGTTGCGCCACAGCGAAAATAATCAAAGTTCCGCATCCTTTATAACTAATTCAATAACAGTACACGGAGTGATTATTTCTGATCGCTGTATCACCCGAGCTTTCTATTTCCTCTATTTAAATAAGGCCGATTAATATATCCTTTACTTACTCATGAATAGATTTCTTTGGCTCTTCCTTTTAGAGACCGCAGAATTCCGCTTATTTATATCATTTTAAAAAACAGAAAACTCTCATATAAAGGAATTGACTAATGAATGTTTCAAAAAGGTATTTTCCGCTACCCCCTAAAAATAATAACCTCATAAAAAATCAATTTGTCACCCGATTAATTTTTATACTTTAGAAATGACTGTGCAATTATTCAAACCGGAGTTTTGTTTTAGAGATACGAACATTTAAAAACTATTTTTGAGCTACCGAAAAATAATTCATATTGATATGGATGCATTTTTTGCATCGGTTGAGCAACGGGATCACCCACATTTAAAGGGTCAACCTGTTGCTGTTGGTGGTTCACCAAATGGACGCGGAGTGGTAGCTGCCGCAAGCTACGAGGCAAGGAAATTTGGTGTTAAGTCAGCTATGCCGTCCTGGAGAGCTTTAAAGCTTTGCCCCGATCTGGTCTTTGTGAAATCTCGGTTTGACGTTTACAAACAGGTCTCTGAACAAATCCGAGAAATTTTTTATGAATACACCGATCTGGTAGAACCCCTAAGCCTTGATGAAGCCTATCTGGATATTACCGATAATAAGTTACAGATTTCTTCGGCCCGACAAGTTGCTTTAGAGATCAAACAAAAGATACAAACCCGAACCGGACTGACTGCATCTGCCGGTGTTGCAACCAATAAGTTTGTTGCAAAAATTGCATCAGATATCAACAAGCCAAATGGCATAGCAGTTATCACTCCAGAAAAAATGGTGACTTTTTTAGAAGAACTACCCATCGGAAAGTTTCACGGTATTGGAAAAGCAACGGAACAAAAAATGCAGCTCCTGGGGATTTTTACCGGAAAAGATCTAAAAGGATGGGAAGAACATGATCTCGTTAGAGAGTTTGGCAAATCCGGTTCTTTTTTCTACAAAATTGTTCGTGGTGATGACGACCGTCCTGTACAGCCCAACAGAATAAGGAAATCGGTAGGCGCAGAAAACACCTTCTCAAATGATTTAGAATCTGTTGATGATATGAAATCGGAGTTGAAACGAATAGCTGAAAAAGTTTCAACCAGAATGAACCGAATCAATACAAAAGGTCGGACAGTAACGGTTAAGGTGCGATATGACGATTTCGAATCGGTTACCCGAAGCCATACCCTTAACGAGATGGTTAACAGTCCTGATATTTTATATGATGAATCTGAGAAGTTACTATCTGCTACTGAAGCAGGGATTAGAAAAGTTCGGTTACTTGGAATTTCCGTTTCAAACCTTGATAACGAAAAGCGTGAAGACGGACAACAGTTGGAATTAAAGTTTAAGCAGATGGGATAGGTGAACCCGATTTTTATGATTTCTTAGCTTCCAAAACTAACCATAACTCTCTAGGAGATACAATTTTTAGATCCTCTACAATTTCTGCTGTATCAAGAAGATCTTTATCACCTGTTACTAAATAATCAGATTCAGCTTCAATTGCAGATTGCAGAACCCATAGGTCGTCACTATCTCTAATTGAAATACCTGATGGCATTTTTGGAATAGGAACAATTTAATATTTTTGCAGAAAATTAATTGTTGCTGAAACTTTAGCAGAAGGAATACTTAGTTTAGTCAAAAGAACTCTTTCTAATTCTTTCAAAATAAATTCGCCAACAATTAAGTGATGCTCAGTTATAATTTTTTCCAGCAATTCAGCACACAATCCTCTTGCTGTAAATGCGCTGACCAAAACATTTGTATCCAAAAAAATCCTCATGAAACTTTAAAGTAGATTAAATTATTACTTTTAACCTTTAAAATTTGGTCATGATACATCCCGAAATACGTCATCATCTGTAAGCCAACCTTTTGTTTCACCATATGGCAATAACTCTTTGCGAAGCTGATGAAAAGTTTCAACTTCAAGCTGTTTTTTCAGTGCTTTACGAACCAGCTCGCTTTTAGTCAGTCCTGTCTCTTTTGAATATTTTTCTAAAAATTGTCCTAATTCTTTGTCAATTCTAATAGTTAGTGTAGTATTCATTTTAAAAGGGTTCATTTACATTGTGTACTACAATGTATTACATTGTAGATTTAAATTCAAATCTGATAAAAAATTAATTCATAAAAAATGTTATCCCCATTATCACATTTCATTTTTGAGGGTATTTGGTTAACTTTCCGAATCTAAAAAATGACCTACTCCTAATTCGACTATCATGATTTATTTAGACAACGCTGCAACAACGAAAATTGAACCAAGAGTTTTAGAAGCTATGCTTCCGTATCTCGAAAATCACTACGGAAATGCATCTTCTATTCACCAGTTAGGTCGAATGACAAACGTAGCTGTTGAAGAAGCCCGAATGAAAGTTGCTGCGGCAATTGGAGCTGAACCATCAGAAATAATTTTTACCAGTGGCGGAACTGAAAGTAATAATGCCGTAATAAAAGGAGTAGTTAAAGCAACAGGTAAAAAACATATCATAACTTCAAGGATTGAGCATCATGCGGTATTGCATCCGATTCAATATGGTCGTGCCGATGGGCTAACTGCTACCTATTTGAACGTTAAGCCCAAAGGGTATGTAACACCTGAACAAGTTGCCGAAGCAATAACCGACGATACCGCTCTTGTTAGTCTAATGCATGTGAACAACGAAATTGGCGCCATTAACCCTATTGAAGAGATAGCCGAGGTTTGCAAAGAAAGAGGTGTTGCATTCCATTCCGATACGGTCCAAAGTATTGGCAAGCTACCGATAGATGTTAGTAAAACTCCCGTCGATTTTCTAAGCATAAGTGCTCATAAAATTCACGGACCAAAAGGAATTGGAGTTTTGTATGTTCGTAGTGGTTCCAAATGGAAAAGCTGGATGGAAGGCGGCTCACAGGAAAGGCGCCGACGTGGCGGCACTTTAAATGTTGCCGGAATTGTTGGGATAGGACGTGCTATTGAAATTGCCACCGCAGAACGTGAGAAAAATGTTGCACACATTACTGAAGTAAACAAGGCTTTGGTTAATGACTTAAAAGAAGCTTTCCCAAATTTTATTGACTTTAATGGATGTCCCGAAAGAGGTGTACCACATATTGTAAACTGCTCCTTCCCTCTTGATGAAGAAAACGCACTTGATGGCGAAATGCTGTTACTCAACCTCGATATTGACGGAATTTGTGTTTCAAACGGATCGGCTTGTACTTCGGGTGCGGTTGAAGCATCGCACGTTTTGATGGCGCTTGGCATGGTTACCCCAACCGCTAAATCCTCTATTCGTTTCAGTCTGAGTAAGTACAACACCGTTGAGGAAATGCACGATGTTGTTAAAAAACTCAAAGCAATTGTTGAGCGCATGATGGATAGTGAAACTGTATGACAAATAAATCACTTTGTGTATACTGCGGTTCATCGCCCGGCAAAAATGAAATCTACAGAGCTGAAGCCCGGAAACTTGGAAAACTTTTAGCTGTAAATAAGATCGACTTAATCTATGGCGGGGCTTCTATTGGAGTGATGGGAGCAGTAGCGGATTCGGTATTAGAAAACGGTGGAAGTGCATTTGGTGTAATCCCCCGGGATTTAGAAGCTCGTGAAGTTGCTCATCATGGTCTAACCCGGTTATTTATTACAAATAGCATGCACGAGCGGAAAGCATTAATGGCAAATCTGTGTGATGGTTTTGTAGCCCTTCCCGGCGGGTTCGGAACCTACGAAGAGCTTTTTGAAGCCATAACCTGGAGTCAGCTCCAAATGCATCGAAAGCCTATTTATGTTGTAAATATCAACGGCTATTTCAATCCATTTATCAAAATGGTTGATTACGGAGTTGAAGAAGGATTCATACAACAGAATTACCTCACCTTGTTTAAGGTTGTTGACAGCGTAGAGGCTCTAATAGAAGATTTTATCGGGTAGTATTGTTTCGATCGGGAAAATCCTGGCTAAACTCACACACCATACAACTGCTGTGTAATGCAGTGAATGCTTCCCTGCCCCCATACTAAATCGGCGCAAGGAATAGGGATAATTTTGTGATCTGGATGAAGCTCTTCGAAGATTTTAATCACTTTATCATCAAATCTTTTATCATATACAGGTAAGATGACTGCCCCATTTGCATAATAAAAGTTAGCGTAGCTGGCAGGCACAAATTCAGACCCATCAACTGTTTTTTCACCTTCCACTTTTGTTACCGGCATTGGTATTTCCACAATTTTAAACGGCTTCCCAAATTGATCGTTAGCAGATTTCAGTATTTCAAGATTTTCCTGAAGTGCCGCATAGTTAATATCATTTTCGTCTGTCGCGACCATTGTTATAATGGTATTCTCATTAACAAAACGGCTGATATCATCTATATGCCCATCGGTATCATCACCGGCTAATCCATCTTTTAGCCAAATGATTTTCTCCATTCCCAACCATTCTATCAAATATTGCTCAATTTCAGCTTTTGACAAATGAGGATTCCGGTTAGGATTCAATAAAACAGATTCAGTCGTGAGCAAGACACCCTTTCCATTCGTATCAACACTCCCTCCTTCAAGAATGATTCCGGGAGTAAACTTTTTAATTTTATACTTATTGGCAAAGTAAGACGGAACTGCATCATCATCACTAAAAGGCGGATATTTACCGCCCCATGCATTATATCCGCAATCATTCAATGCTACATTGCCACGCCCATCTTTAACAAAGATAGGACCAAAATCGCGTGCCCATAAATCATTACCGGGAATTCTATGGTAGACAATTTTATCCTCTAATCCCTGGATTTGCTTAATTTTTGAAGTAGCTCGTTTAGCAGCTTCCTCATTAGACAGAATTAAATGAACCGTTTCGCAGGATGCAATGGCCTCGACAATTTGTATAAAAACAGCTTCTACCCTATCTAATCTTTTTCCTGGCCATGTCTCTTCGTTTACCGGCCAACTTAAAAGCGTTCCTGAATGCGTTTCCCATTCGGCCGGCATTCTGTAGCCAAGTTCTTTTGGTGTTATTTTCAACCCTTAATCCTCTAAGCGTTTAGTTATAGATGAATAGCTGTCAATACGTCTGTCACGCAAAAATGGCCAGGTTTGACGTTGCTTCTCAATTTGGGGAAAATCTATATCAGCATATAAAATGGTTTCCTCTTCGCCTGCTTGGGCTATGACCTGACCAAAAGGACCACAAACGAATGAATCACCCCAAAAACGTGATCCTCCTTCTTGTCCAACTCGGTTAACGGAGGCTACATAACACCCGTTTGCAACCGCATGACCTTTATGAGTTATTTCCCAGGCATTCATGAACTCTTTTTTGAGTTCCTCTCCTTCTTCAGGCAAAACACCAATTGCAGTTGGGTAAAATAAAATATCAGCACCTTTTAATGCTGTTAACCGAGCAGCTTCGGGATACCACTGATCCCAGCAAATTAATACGCCAATTTTACCGAATGCAGTATCAAAAACTTTATATCCTAAATCGCCGGGTGTGAAATAATATTTCTCGTGAAATCCCGGGTCTTCGGGTATGTGCATTTTTCGATATAAACCCAAAAATGAACCATCGGCATCGTGAACGGTTGCTGAGTTATGATAAACTCCTTTTGCTCGTTTTTCGAAAAAGGAAGCAATGATTACAACACCAAGTTCACCGGCTAATTCACTAAGTTCATCTGTCAATTTTCCCGGTATTGGATCAGCCCAGTCGAAATGATTTTCATCGTGTGTTCTACAAAAATAGGTAGTTGTAAACATCTCCTGTGTGCATATTATCTTTGCACCACCGGCAGCTGCTTCACGTATTTTGTTGAATGTTCGCTCGATATTAGTCGCCTTATTTTCAGAAGCCTCTAACTGAATAAGGCCGATTTTTACGTTCTGATTTTCCATTTGCTTTACTGTTTAATTCGACGGCAAAGATACGTGAATTTTTATCCCGGGTTATTCGTTTATTTTATTTATCAAATTAACAGCAAGAATATAACTGAAAAAAGAGCAAACCCGGCTAATTACTCGTATCTATACGCTTGCTTAATCCCATCAATCTGCATAATTCTTTTGATTACTTTCTCAAGGTGCTTAATATCTTCAACATATAAAATTAGTGTACCCTCAAAGCTACCGGTATCACTATTCACATTTATGCTTTTCATATTTGTTTTTAGTGATGATGAAATCACCGTTGAAATATCATTTATCAGCCCTACACGATCTTCACCTATGATTCGAATTGCACCTACAAATTGAGACCCTGCTGCCTTAGCCCAAGAAACATCCACAATATGGTCAGGATCTGTTTTAATCAGGTGACGTAAATTATTGCAATTCGTACGGTGAATCTTCAGCTCCCCGTTCCTGCTTATATACCCTACAACTTCATCACCCGGAATTGGATTACAGCAAGCTGCAAACGAATATTTAATATTACTGAGGTTGCCATCCATCACCAATAATTTTTTATTAGCAGATTGAGCCTGATCGTAATAGCGATCTTCGAACTCTTCCTCAGATAGACCTACACCTTTAGATTTAGCTTCATCTTCATCATCAACTCTACCCTTACTTAGGAAACTTTTAACTCCCTTAACTAACTTGTTAACATCATAAGAATCAACACCTATAGCATAATACATAGATTGAGTTGAAGGAAAACCAAGCTTGTTAATCACCTTGGCTAAATCCTGATCGGAAATTTCCAGGTTTAGTTTTTCTGCTTTTTTCAACCATTCTTCTCTCCCCTTATCCGACATTTTTCGCTCTTCCTGACGAATATACTGTCTGATTCGAGATTTGGCTTTATGCGTTACAACATCATTAATCCAATCAGGATTTAAATTACTGTTCTTACCGGTAATTATTTCTACCTGATCGCCACTTTGCAAAACCTGGCGCAGAGGAACAATTTTTCCATTTACTTTTGCAGCAATAGAACGCTCACCAATTTCACTGTGGATATCAAAAGCAAAATCTATAGGTGTAGATCCTTTAGGAAGGGTTTTCAACTCACCTTTCGGAGTAAAAACATAAATCTCATCGGTGTAAAGATTCAGTTGAAAATCTTCCATAAACTCAGTTGCCTGATCCGGTCTGGGTTGCTCTAAAGAATCACGAATCCAGCCGATCAACTTCTCTAAATCGGAATTTTTATTTGAACCTTCTTTGTATTTCCAGTGAGCTGCAAGTCCTTGCTCAGCTACTCTGTCCATCATTCGGGTACGAATCTGCACCTCAACTTTTCTACCCCGATTTGTAATAACCGTTGTGTGTAACGATTGATATCCGTTTACCTTTGGTACAGATATGAAATCGCGAAAACGTGCAGGTATGGGTGTATAAGAATCGGTTATAAACGAATACACCCGCCAGCAATCTTCCTTAGTGTGGGGTTCATCTAAAATAATACGTATTGCAAATAGGTCATAAATTTCTTCAAATGGCTTTTGCTGACGCATCATTTTTTTATAAATGGAATAAATATGCTTTGGTCGACCTTTAATTTCAAAATTAAACCCGGCATTATGAAGCTGCTCCTTTATCGGCTCCATAAACAACTCAATAAACTCTTCTCTTGATTCCTTCTTTTCTTTAAGTTTTCGAGCTATGAACTTGTATCCTGTAGGATCCATGGCCCTGAAGCATAAATCCTCCAACTCACTCTTTACAATATATAAGCCAATACGGTGAGCTAAAGGCGCATATAGCTCTTGCGTCTCAGTGGCAATACGCACTTGTTTTGAAGTAGCAAGTGATGAAAGCGTGCGCATATTATGAAGGCGATCGGCTAATTTAATAAAAACTACTCTGTAGTCTTTTGACATAGCCATAATGAACTTCATAAAAGTTTCGGCCTGCTTTATATTTTTGGATTTAAAAGCTCCGGAAATTTTTGTGAGTCCATCAATAAGCAAAGCAACAGTATCACCAAACTCTTTTTTTATGTCATCTAGTGATACTTCTGTGTCCTCCACGGTATCATGTAATAAAGCCGCTGCAACAGAAACGTCATCAAGATTTAACTCTTCAATAACAATTTTCGCAACCGCCAATGGGTGTAAAAAGTATGGTTCTCCTGATGCACGTGTTATGCCATCGTGAGATAAATAAGCAAGTTTATAGGCTCTCTCAACCAAGTCTCTGTCATAGGAATCCATTTGCTTATCACAAAGCTGGATCAATTCGTCCATATGCTGCAAAGCAAAACCTTCCGGAGTAAACCCTTGAATATCGTATTTTTTACCGTTTGTGCTCATCCACAATCATAGTTACTTTCTCGTAAGAGAGTTTTTTTAGCTCTAATTCTTATACTCTTTTTCAAAGATATTTAATCAGAACTATTAATCAAACGTGTAAACCATTTATTTTAGGAATATGAACAAAGATTTTAATAAAAATTATCTTCATCCCGCAGATCTGCAAATTCTACCAATTGAACGAGCTGAAACAATTCCTTCTCACTGGTACACCAAACCTGATTTTCACCCCTTCGATTTAAACAATGTCATATCACCGGGATGGCAATGTGTGGGTCATATTTCAAGATTGAAAGAACGGGGATATACAATTCCGCTTACTATTTGTGGTAACCCTGTTTTTCTTCTAAGAGATGATAATGATGTGGTTAAAGCGTTCTTTAACGTTTGCATGCATAGAGGCGGGCCACTGATTGATAAAGAAGAGTCTATAAAATTTATAAAATGTTTGTACCATGGGTGGACATACAGACTTGATGGTAGCCTTCGGGGTGTACCCCATTTTAAACATGCCGAACTTTTTGATAAGTCCGATTTTGGACTAAAAGAAATAGAAGTTGAAATTTTGGATGGATTGATTTGGCTGCGTTTACAAAAATCATCGAACGCGCCCGAATTTGAATTTCTGACAGAAGGTATTTCTGAAAAAATTAAAAATCTTAAGTTAGAATCATTTAGTTTTGGTGGCATCCATGAGTATGATGTGGCGTGTAATTGGAAGGTTTATGTAGACAATTACTTGGAAGGGTATCACATACCACATGTTCATCCGGAGTTATGCGACTTACTGAGTTTCAAGGATTACAAAACAGTTTGCAAAGAGTGGTATTCCCTGCAGTATAGTCCATTTAAAGAAAAGGAAAGCTTGTACTCCAGTGAAGGTGGCGAGGCACTTTACTACTTTGTTTACCCGAACTCTATGTTGAATATCTTACCCGGAAGATTACAAATTAATCGTGTCGAACCGGTTAATCATAGGTCATGCAAAGTTATTTTTGAATACTACTACAAAGATGTATCCGATGCTGTTTCAACCGGCAAGATGAAAGATGACATGGAGTTTAGTAACAGCGTTCAGCAGGAAGACATGGATATATGCGAAAAGGTTCAACGCGGTTTAGAGTCGAAAGTCTATCACAAAGGTCGCTATTCCCCTGAAATGGAAACTTCTGTTCATCACTTTCACAATTGTATCCGCACGGATTACAGGAAAGCCGGAACAAAGAAATAAGTAACTAAATCAACGAATCCGGATTTAAAACCTTCAAATCATCCGTAACAAACTCTCTGCCTTTTCTTACTAACTCGCCATCAAGGTAAACATCCGCTCCTATACATACCAAATCCCAGTGGATGTTACTTGTATTACCATTTGATGCTTCCTCGTAATCCTGACCTAAAGTTAGATGGTTGGAACCATAAATTTTCTCATCAAATAGAATATCATACATCGGGTTTCCGATAATTGGATTCGTGCCAAAACTGAACTCTCCAAAACGACGTGCGCCTTCATCTGTATTCAAAATTTCTTCCAAGCCTGCATTATTTGACGAATCGAAATTAACGACGACACCATTCTTGACATGGAGTGTTACGAACTCAAATGGTTTTCCCTGATATACCGAAGGTGCATAAGTAATCTTACCGTTTACAGAATCTAAAATTGGAGATGAAAATAATTCTCCATCCGGAATATTTCTAAGACCATAACATGGTATCCAGTTTTGTCCTTTAACGGAGAATGAAATATCTGTTCCCTCCCCTTTTAATTGAATTATATCCGTTTTACGTAAACGTTCTTCGAGGGGAATCATCGCTTTTCGGAGTTTATCATAATCTAATAAGCAAGCATTGTAATAAAAGGCGTCGAAATCGGAAGTCGGCATTTTTGCGTTCATTGCAAAAGCCGGTGAAGGATACCGCAAAACACACCATTTAGTATGATTAACACGCTGATCAAAATGCACAGGCTTCAAAAACTCCTCCCCATAGGCTTTATTCGAATCGGCCGATACACGAGATGTTTCATAAATATTCTCTGTTGCCCGAATACCTATATAAGCCTGCATGTTTTTCATCAATGGTAGTTGATCAAACTCAGCTTGCCGTTTCCAATAGGTTTTATCACCCTTATCAATACGAATTTTATTGATTTCGCTATCCTCTAAATTTAAAAATGGATGAGCGTTTAACTCTCGAGCCACTAAAGCCAAAGCTCTTGCCAAGCCCAGACCATTTAAACCCACTAAATGAATAAGTACATTCTCTCCTTCTTTTATTTCACAGCTGTAGGAAAGAATTTTTTTTGCAAGACGGTAGTCATTGTCAGAAAATAACATAAAATTTTATTTAGGATGATAATGGGATATATCTATAATGGTATCGCATAAAGCGAGTTCTTTTTCATCATTTGAAGCTATAACAACTGTTTTTTCTCTATCACGAGCTTCATTTACTATACGTTCTACCAATGAGTAACCCGCTTTATCGAGGTTCGAACCCGGTTCATCTAAAAGTAGGAAACCGGGATTTTTAATTAGTGCGGTGCATAAACGTAGCCGCTGCTGCTGACCCGAAGACATCTTTCCATAGTAAATGTTTTTCTTATCGTCTAATCCTACTTTTTCCAAAACAGAATGAACAGCATTAGAATCTGTTTCGCCCATTGATAACCTTTGAATAAGCTCAAGATTTTCTGAGCAAGTTAAACCCGGATAACATTGAATATAAGGCGTTGCAAAACCTAAAAATTGAATAAGTTGCTTTTTCTCAAGTTCTTCCGCATTATACTTCCATTGTATGCTGCCGCTATCGGGTTTTAATAATCCGGCAAAACATTTCATTAAGGTGGATTTACCTGATCCGTTTGGACCTGCAATACCGGTTATTCCCGATTCTATTTTGCAAGAAAATCCTTTAAAAATGGTCAGGAATCCATAACTTCTAGCAATGTTGTTAACTTCAATTTCAAACATGGTCGTAAGGTACCAACAAGCCAAATAATCACCAATTATAACCTTTCAAAAAATCTATTCATTATTTCCTGA
Organism: Balneolia bacterium; assembly: GCA_003566635.1. GTDB lineage: Bacteria > Bacteroidota > Rhodothermia > Balneolales > Cyclonatronaceae > PXCK01. The sequence continues at coordinate 22,388 of PXCK01000163.1, forward strand.
TGCAAAAATTTGTTCAAACCTTAACCGAAAGCTTTCTTAAAAAGTTACCGGGTAATCAAAACAACTATTCACGTGAAGAGCTTGAAGCATTAAATTACCCCGATTTCTTTATAAATCGTGTACAGATTGATTTATGGCGCAACTTAAGTGATTCCATTAACCATCCGGAAACGGAATGGGCAAATATGGATGCACCATCGGTTTTATCATCATGGAATAAATTTTTGGCAGCTATTAAAGATGAATGTAGGTTACCATCTGAATTTGCACGGGGTGTTTTCGAAAATGTTGTGGAAGATATTCTTGAGCAATTGGTTATACCCAGAGCAACTTTCCCGGAAATCATCTTTTCAACTAAAACTGAGTTAACACTATCTGAAGCAGAAGAAGCCATTTCATCGGTTGTTGTGCACAAGCATTTGGCTGCTTTTTTACCGGCTTACATGAAAAAGAAAGCGTTACATACGATTAGTAAAGATCGTTTTAAAAAAGCCTTAATCCAAGTAGACGACGTACTTTGCCAAAAATACACACCTTTAAGCTGGGGTCAATTACTGCAACCACTATTTGATTTATTTGATGGAAAAGTGGATGGAAGTCTTCTCAATCTTTTTTTCAAAGATAAAGGTCTTGTATATCTCGCTGATCGTTTTTCGGACGATGAAGTCTATAACCAATCATCATTTATTGAAATTATTTCGCAGTTTAATCCTGATGACGTCATTCCTGCATCCACTATTGACACAGAAGTTAGTCCGGAACCGCCCAAGGAAGACGTTAGTAATGAAGAAGCTGAAGAGATAGCATTTGCAGATTCTGAGGTGAATGATGAAAAAAAGGTTATTACCGATCCCGATATAGAGGCTTCAGAGGTTGAGGATTCAGAAATTGATAAGCTTGAACCATCTCTTAACGACTCTATAAAAGAACCAGTAATTGCTGATGACGAATCATTGGAAGAACATCCGATTAATGAAGTTAATAAAACAGAAGAGTTAGAGGATGTCAAACAAGAAAGTGCAGATGTATTAGAAACCGAAGAAACCGAAGAAACCGAAGAAACCGAAGAAAAAAATACCCACTCCAACTTATTTACACAAGATGGGGAAGTTGAAGAAATTAGCGAGACCGTTTATCATCATGAAGAGGAAACAGAAGATACTGAAGCAACTGTAGAGGAAAAGCAGATGGATCCACTTAACGAAGTGGTTGAAAAAAAAGAGGAAGAAGATCAACCATTATTTAAATCCTTTTCTTTTGATGAGGAGGAAGATGACGATGAAGTCAATAAAAGAAGTACTCCTATTGATAGTGATGTGGACGAGTCTGAGGATATTGTTACTTCAGAATATGAAAGTTCTACTGATCTTTCTAATGATACCATCGATGAGATTGATGACGAAGGAGAACCAATGTGGAAACGATTCTCTTCTGTTGACCTGGAGGATGAACCGGAAACATTTGAACCGGATACTACAGTAGAAGAAATTAAAGAACCCGAATTTTACAAAGAGTTAGCAAAACGTTTAGAAGATATGCGCTCAGTTTTTATAGAGGAGTTATTTTTAGGCGACCGTACAGCATATAACGATGCACTTGAGGAAATGGCGATACTTAGCAGCTGGAGAGAAGCAGGAAAATATCTTACCAACGAGGTATTCAGAAAAAACAAAGTAGATATGTATAGCGATACGGCTGCAGAGTTTACTGACCGATTACACCGCTTTTTTATTGAGATTGAGCGATAATAGTTAATATTAATTTTGATTGAAATAAGCATGGAAAACAAAGACAAAATTGAACGACTGGAGTTATTAAGAGAAGAATCGAGACTTGGAGGTGGTAAAGACCGGATTGAAAAACAACATAAAGCAGGAAAACTTACAGCCAGAGAACGTGTAAATCTTTTACTCGATAAAAACTCTTTCGAAGAAATTGGAGCTTTTGTAAGGCACAGAAGTCGTGATTTTGGTTTGGATAAAATCAGTTATCCCGGTGATGGGGTCGTTACCGGTTATGGAAAAATTAATGGCCGACCGGTTTATGTTTTTAGTCAGGATTTTACTGTTTTTGGAGGATCTTTATCTGAAACCCATGCCGAAAAAATATGCAAAATAATGGATCTGGCAATTAAAAACGGTGTGCCTGTAATTGGTTTAAATGATTCGGGTGGTGCTCGAATTCAGGAGGGTGTAACATCGCTTGGTGGGTATGCAGAAGTTTTTTGGAGAAATAGTATGGCATCGGGTGTAGTACCACAAATATCTGCTGTTATGGGACCATGTGCAGGCGGTGCAGTTTACTCCCCTGCCATTACCGATTTTATTTTTATGGTTGAAAATACCAGTTTTATGTTCGTTACCGGACCTAATGTGGTAAAGACAGTTACGCACGAAGAAGTAACTTCAGAAGATTTAGGTGGAGCATCGGCACATAGCACAAAGTCAGGTGTTTCACATTTCTCCGTCCCTAACGATGCCGAATGTCTCCTGGGGATTCGTCGCTTGATGTCGTATCTGCCACAAAACTGCGAAGAGAAAGCTCCAAAAATTCCTTCCCAAAAACCGGATTCTTCACTGGAATCCAAATTAAGTGAAATTGTTCCGGCAAATCCTAACAAACCCTACGACATGAAAGATGTGATAAAGGGTATTGTAGATCAAGACTCATTTATGGAAGTACATGAAAATTATGCCGATAATATTGTAATTGGGTTTGCCCGTTTAGATGGTCGTTCAGTTGGAATAGTAGCCAATCAACCCTTATCATTGGCCGGTTGCTTAGATATTGATGCATCTGTTAAAGGTGCTCGCTTTGTCCGCTTCTGTGATGCCTTTAATATTCCCTTGGTTGTTTTTGAAGATGTGCCCGGTTTTCTTCCTGGAACTGATCAAGAATGGGGTGGAATCATAAAGCATGGTGCGAAACTACTATATGCCTTCTGCGAGGCTACCGTACCCAAAGTTACAGTTATTACGCGCAAGGCTTATGGGGGAGCCTACGATGTTATGAACTCAAAGCATATACGCGCTGACTACAATGTTGCATGGCCAACCGCCGAAATTGCTGTTATGGGCACCAAAGGTGCGGTTGAGATTATCTTCCGTCGTGAAATTTTAAAATCCGACAACCCGGCAGAGGCGCAGAAAAAATTCGAGGATGAATATGAACAAATGTTTGCTAATCCTTACAGAGCTGCCGAACGCGGATATATAGATGATATAATCCTTCCCGAAGAAACAAGAGAAAAACTAATTAAGGCTTTCGAGGTTATTCAACATAAAGCAGATTCAGTTCCCCGCAAAAAACACGACAACCTACCTTTATAATATAAAAGGGATTGCAAATGCAATCCCTTTTTAACCCGAGGTATTCATCAGGCAAAATTAGAGCTTTGTCAGTTAATCGGACTAAAAGTCGATACCAATACTAAAGTAATGGACTCTACTTCCAAAAGATCCATTTTCAACGTCGTAAGGCCATGCAAGATCATACCTGAATGGTAAGCCCAAGAGAATAGTCCGTAAACCAAAACCGGTACCAGCCAAAGTTTCGTTGTATGAAGCGCCATTCCAGGTAGAACCAACATCAACAAATGCTGCCCCTTGTATATTGAATAACGGGAACAATGGAATTGGACCCGGTACTATTGCAGCAAACAACGGGAACCGGAACTCAATATTTGCCAGTGCAAATTTATCACCAATACTTTGATTGTAGGCATGCCCTCTCATCGGCATGGCAGGCAAAGTAAAGAACAAGCTTGCTAAATCATCATTACTAATTTGTGTTGCCAATCGATAGTTAATCCAGTTGGAAACACCACCGAGAAGAAACGACTGAGCATCTGTCCCGAAAGATGCCGCACCGGAAGCACGTAAGGCAATCGTATACTGAGGAGCAAGGCTAATATACTGGCGGATATCAGTAGAAGCCGTAAAAAAGCCTAAGAAATCATTTGTAGCAGGAACACTTCCTCCAACACCAAAGGCAACCCTTGTACCCTTTTGGGGTGTCAAAAATCCCGGGATGGTTACATCGCGAATATAGTTCAACTGTGGATAAATGAGATAATCTCTGTCAGTTGAGTTTTCTGTTCCCGCAAAAATACTTGTTAAATCTCTGGACAGCGTGATAAAGCCGGTTGAAAACTCTAAACGCTCAAATCGATTTAATGGATAAATCATACCTCCGGTAAAACCATAATTTCTAAAACGCACTGCATCCCCGGCAAAGTTTTGGAACTGCCACGCAGAATGTGAAAACGAAGCAACATAATTTGTACGATTTCTTAAATAAGCATACTGTAAGAAATAATTACTGTTTCGTAAGTCAAAAACAAGATTTGTTGCAAAACTTAAGTTGTGATAACCCAATACATCAGATACAGAAACTTGTGAAAAAGTAAATACACCCTGATAAGTTCCTACAGAAGCACTGGCAAAGTTAAAGTCAGGAGAAAAGCTTAACCTGTAACGTTTTGGTATAAAGCGTCCATCTTCTGTTTTGTTATCAGACAAGGTAAATCTGTCTTCACGAACCACCTCTGCATATTGCTCTTCTATGTCATCAGCGAAAACATAATTCCTGAAATCAATGATATTAGAATCTGTTTGGGGCGAATCTTTTTCTACCTCTTCTTCCTCCTGCTCATCTTCTACAGGTACAGGCAGCTCTGCAAATCGATCTAAATCACTTGCAAGTCCATCCTGACGAAATAAACCGAGGAAAAAGTTTCTACCATATCCTAGCGCTGGCACTCTGTCTTCATCCGACTCTGAACTCCTTCTCTCAGCCCAGCTGTTTGGTGTAAGTGCATGATCTTTAACTCTGCGTAATGGGTCATCAACTACAAAAATATCTAAGAATCCTCCGTTAATGCTATTCACTGCAAGTTTAGATCCATCAGGGGTAGCCGACATTTGCATCACTCCCGTTACCAGGTCTGTAACCGGTCTGGAAATGCGAGTATTCAGATCTAAGACAAATACATTATTGATACCATTCTGATCGGATATGTAGATAACCTGACCATTATTTAACATAATTGGTCTGGTTTCATTTGTAGTAGAAGTAGCCGTTAATCTCGTAGCACGATTATCTCCTATACGCACTTTATAAATATCAGTTTGATTTAAATCAGGGTTTGCCAATAACCTAAAGTCCTCACGGTGTGTATTAAGATTTACCCGTGCTCCTCGATCGGAAGCAAACAAAATAGATTGACTATCTGTACTCCATGATGGATTCGAATCAGTAAAAATATCGTTCGTAATGTTTACAAAATCACCGTCTTCAATATCATATACATAAATATCTACAAATGAACCTCGCGAGCCTTGAAATGCAATTCTGGTTCCATCAGGTGACCATGCTACTGAACGAATATCATCTAATGAAGGGAATTTTAGCTTCTGAACTCTTCTGGTCTCGTAATTCACTATTGCAATATCGCTATTGCCCTGAGATGTTGTAGATAGTGCAAGTCTGGTACCATCCGGTGACCAACTAAGATTTGGCGTCAGGATATTCAGCTCTTCAAAATCAACATTATCTTCACCTCTAATGAGTGTTTTGATATGATCGCCTGTAAGAGCATCTACCACAACTACATCAAAAAAACCTCTTCTGTTTGTAATAAAAGCAATCCTATCACCCTGAGGGGAAATACTTGGACTTGTATTGTAAAAGCCACGATATCTCTTTTCAGTAGCCATGAAGGCAAAATTATTTAAATTCTCACGCTCAGATATTTCCGGCCAGTACCTTACGCGCAACCATTCTTTCCATCTGTTTGAAATCTCATCAAGTGTTAACCCTAAAGATTGGCGTAAAGCCAACTCATAGTTTCTACTCATACGCGTACGCTGCATAATTTCACCAATCTTTTCCCTTCCATACTCCTCTACTATGAAATACCAAAAAGATTGCCCACCCCTGTAAGCTAAAAATCCGCCCAGAAATTGGAGTGGTGGTAGGTAGTTATTCATTATAGCATCCCGCATAAACATATCGGTTGCTGTATCCCAGCCTAATGCCGTAAACTCAGCTAAACCTTCTTCAAACCATAACGGAAAAATGCGTTGTCCCTCCGAAAGTAATATGCTTATGTTCCCCCCATAGTACATATCATTAACCATAGCATGCACCAATTCATGATGTAGCACCGCGCGAAAACCTGCATAATCAGACATGAAAGGCATTGTAATCCTGTTTTTAAATAAATCAGTCACCCCTCCAATACCTTGCGCATTTACAGGTAATTGCACAACGTTGGTTTGAGAAAAATCCGAATGTGAATCGTACAAAATTACCCGGATGCGGTCATTGATTTCATGACGAAAATCCTGAGAAAGTTGTTTATAAGCCGCTTCAAGACTAAAGGCAGCGAACTCTGCCATAAAGTAATTCCGACTATCATAGTAATAAATATCGAAGTGATCGGATTGGATAATTCTCCAGTCGAATCGTTCGTATTGTACACGATTCTTACCGAAGAAAAAAGATTGTGCAACGGTAGCTTCTGCTATAAAGAAGAAAGCAAAAAAAAGAATGAGCAAATTTCTCATAAGGAAAAAATACGCTTTTTGAGGAAATTAGAATAGTTGATTACGATACAAACGCTTCAAAAACAATGTTCGTACCTTAGTATAATTAATTTACAGTTATGATAGTAGAATATTTAAACCCTAATTACCTGTATTTTGTTCATGCAAGTTCAAAATCTATTTGACGGAGCGGAATACTTGTGCCCGACACCCGAATTTTGACCTCGTCACCAAGTTTATAAGATCTTCCTTTATTCTTACCGGTCAGGCAATGTCGTTTAGAGTCAAAAATGTAGTAATCATCGTCAAGGTCATGCATTCCTATCATCCCTTCACAAAATAGCTCATTGAGTAAAACATATATACCTCGTTCAGTAACGCCACTTACTACACCCATATACTCCGAACCAATATGGTCAGTCATAAATTCAACCTGCTTTAGTTTGATTGAATCACGCTCGGCTGTTACAGCCATTTTTTCCCGCTCGCTACAATGTTCTCCCTGTTCATTTAATTCTGCAAAACGATAAGATGGCACACCTTTGGCATAACTTTTTAATAAGCGGTGAACAATCACATCAGGATAACGCCTTATTGGACTTGTAAAATGAGCATAATGTTTGAAACCGAGACCAAAATGGCCAATATTCTTGGGTGAATAAATTGCTTTCGCCATTGAACGTAATATTTGATCATTAACCGTATACTCAATTGGCTTTCCTTTAACCTGTTCTAAAACATTATTTATTTCCTTTGCTCCAATATTTTTCCCAATTTTGAAATCAATGCCCAAAACTCTAACATTTTCTGCAACATTACCAAGGCGCTCTAAATCGGGTTTGTCGTGTACTCTGTAAAAGAACGGAAATAAATCTTTGTCCGGTTTTCGGCCTGATTTCTTTCTTAACAAATCTACATGAATGGCAACCGTTTTATTTGCCAAGAGCATGCACTCTTCAATTAACCTGTGGGCTTTTAATCTTTGCTTGATGTATACATCGGTTATTTTTCCATGCTCGTTAAGTACAAACTTAGGCTCGGGTGTATTCAAATCTATAGCATTTTTTTCAAACCTTTGCTTTGTTAATGTATCTGTTAAACGAGTAAGAATTTCAATGGGTTCACTTAAGACATCATGTGTAGTTCTTTTTTGAATGATATCTTCGGCTTCTTCATATGTTAATCTAAACGACGAGTGCGTAACCGTTTCTTCTATGGAATAATCTACAACTTTACAGTCTTCAGTCAATTCCATAAAGCAACTGTAAGTCATTTTGTCTTCATTTGGCCGAAGACTGCAAACCCCATTACTTAGCTTTTCAGGCAACATTGGTATCACCCTGTCAACCAAATAAACCGAGGTTCCACGGCTATTAGCTTCCTTATCCAAAATCGACCCGGTTTGCATGTAATGGGTAACATCAGCAATGTGTACTCCTAACCTATAATTACCATTCTCAAGTTTTTCTATACTTAAAGCATCATCGAAATCCTTTGCATCTTCAGGGTCGATTGTAAATACCAACAAGTCCCTTATATCACGCCTTTTTTTAATTTCACTTGCAGGCGGCTCAGTTGGTATACGTTCGCAAAACGTTTCGACCTCGGGTGGAAATGAACTTTTCATTTGGTTCTCTGCCAATATAGATAATACTTCGGCATCGTTGCTTCCCTTCTTGCCCAAAATTTCAATTACTTCAGCTTCCGGCAAAGATCTGGGGTGAAGCCAATCAACCAATTTGAACAGTACTTTATCATTGGTTTTAGCACCTTTTGTATTATCCGGGTGAACAAAAAAGGTAATATGAGCGGATTTCTCATCCGGTTCAATTATGCACGCCTTGCTGCTCTCCCTGCTAAATGTACCAACATAAAACTCATTCCCTCTTTCCAGAATTTCTAAAACCTTACCTTCATATCTGCCTCGTGAATCTTTGCCTGCTATCTTTATTGATACTTTATCGTTTGGCAAGGCCAAGCCCATTTTCTTTTTGGGTATTCGAATGTCATTATCATAATCAGGTAAGGTTACAAACCCTACACCATGTCTGTTGATACTTATTTTCCCAACTGTTTGGGAATCTGTTTTTTTATTTTCGTTGATTTTTAATTCCTGTTTTTCATTAATGGTGATGCGCCCTTGCTTTTCAAGGTTTTGAATTGCTCTATGCAAACTTCTTAAATTACCACCTTCGAACATGAGCGTGGTCTCGACCAGCTCTAAGGGTATATCGAACTTGGAGTGTCTTCTCAAAAAATTATAAACAAACTCCTCAAGCTCTTTTACTTTTTTCTTTTTAGCCATCTTATCAAAATTGTTAGTTAATTTTTAATCCTCATTATCATTTACAGGCGATACACTTCGCTTAAACGGATTAATTCTTCTGCCAAGTTCACCCCATGTGTTAAATTGAATTCTGGCATCTAAGCCTAAGCCGTTAATAGTTTCAAATTGTCCCCGAGATGCAGATGCAAGACCCGATAAAAAAGGATCTCTTCGGTGAAAAGCCTGAACCGAAAGGTAACGGTTAATTTGGAATGTAACATCAAAATCTCCGAGATTGGCGTCTTCGCCTGTAATTAGTCCTTCTCTTCGTAGTGTAAGCCTGTCGTCAAATAATCTAAGCGCAATTCCAAGATCTGCCTGATCAAATCCGGTCAGGTTCAAATCTATGTCTAAGTTGCTAACGTTTGAGTTAAGTAATGTATTAATTTGTGATGATAGCAATGTGCCAATTCCAACTTGTCCGGCCCTTGTTTGAAGAGAACCTGTATCTCTGGTATCGGTATCCACAGGGTAAAAACTATTAGTGAACAGTATAGTAGTTGCTTGTAATAATTTTTGCTCTTCACTATTTATTATACCCAATATAGCTGCTGTTTGAGAAGCGTCAACCCCGGTCGGCAACTCGAAGAAAAAGTCGTTTTCAATCGCATCTATAGTACCGCCAATTACCAGTATCAAATCTACAGCCACTCGCTGAATCTGATCATCGGCCAAATCAGGTCTAAGCGGGCGTATATCAGGTCTGGCCCTATATGATGCTAGTACATTAATTCTGGCGTTGATGGGGTCTCCATCCCAGTTAATCGTACCTCCGTCTCTAATGCTAAATCTTCGAACAAATATATCTCCCCCCACGAAATTGTAATCACCACCGCTTACATCAAATCTGCCAAAAACCTGAAATTCCTGATCTTGTAGAAGTAACCGAATATTACCGGTACCACGTGCTGTTAATACTTCATTCGTTACGTTATCAAAAACAAGTCTTACCGTCATGTTTTGGTTTGCTACAAACCTCAAATCTAACTGAAATTGCTCAATAAAGGTTAAATCTACGTCATTGTTATCATTGGATTCAGTTTCAATTTCTTCCGTTATTGTAGGTTCATCAAAAGAATCTACAAATTCGATAAAGCGAATGGCTTCTTCGCTGAATCCCTCTTCTTCGGCAAGTATGGAAATTACTGAATTTGATGTAAGCGAAATTGGCTCTGGCGTTGATAAAAATGGAGAGAAATTGGTTCCGGTCATACGAACGATACCTGTTCCAAAAGCCCTACCGTAAAATGGAGTGTCAGGTGAATAGCTATTATCAATGAACCGTAATCGATTCATACTTAGCTGGATATTCAAAAAGCTTTCCCGTTGAAAATCGTTTAAATCTATGTCGCCAGATAGTACTCCTGTGCCACCTGAATTATCCGAAATTCTGACATCGTTTAACACAACACCTTGGTCATTATTGAGCAAAACATCTCCGTTTAAGATGAGTAAACTATTCAAAAAGACTGGTCTTAAAGCTACATCATGAACAGTAAATTTAGCATCATAACCTATTCCATCATCGTCATAAATGAATTTTCCTTCTCCTGAAGCTCTGCCTTCAAGCTCAGTAAAAATATCCTGAACTATAAACGGTAGAATCCATAAGTCAATCTCCTGAAAGTCAATATCTAAATCAACAAGGATACTTCCAGATTCCGAACCACTTGGCTGGATAAAACCAATAATATGAATATCTTGACCAATTTCCTGATTTCCGGCCAGATAGTCGGCATAAACTTGAGGGTCGGTAAGAATCCTTAAATCAATATTAAACAACTCTTGCAAGTTATCATAAGAGCTTTCAAATTCAATATCGCCAATTAACCTGTCATCCAACCTTAATTCGTTAGTTACCAATTTACCAGATAAAAAAGGATTAGTTCGAAGTGTACTTGTCGTAAACATTCCATTTAATCTGCCTTCAAACTTTATTTCGCCATCAACTATATCAGAGATTTTTATTAGCTGAAAGTCCTGTAGCTCAACAACTACTTCATCATCAATTTGCTCGCTTAAAGTACCATCTATTACAATACGTTCGTCGATATTTCCAAACTCCAATCGATCGAAAATAATATGTCCTGATGTATCAATTCGTATTGGTGTTTCAGAAATATTTTGCCAATTATAAGATTCATCACCTACAAAAAACTCAAGTACACGTATATCGGCACCACGCTCGGTAAAAACTCCCGTTATTTGTGACCCAAGCCGAACATCATTACCAACAGTAGCTTCAAATTCCTCTAAAACAACAGCTTCGTCATACATATTTATTCGAATTCTATTGTCTCGTAAATTGGTATTTGAAATTTCAAGCAATCCCGCAGATAGGTCAATTATTGTTTCATGAAAACCAAAATTTTGATTTTTCCTAATTGATGAATAAATATCCACTACTAAACTATCAGCTTTAAAATCATCTACTATAAAAAAATCAGAACTGATATTACCTGCAATTTCAAATTCTTCATCGGTTGATCTATAAGATAGATTGATATTCGTAATGGTATCCAAAGATGGAATTTGAGCAAAAAATTGATTCAGAGTCGTAAGGTCATCAATCTGAGCTTTCAAATCCAGGTTCAAGTCAAATACGTGATCACCTAATGTGGCAGGTCTTAATGGAAGTTCATGCAAGTAAATCGTTCTATTCTTGATTTTAGATTTTGTTTCCCATAGCCAGTACTCATAGGATTCTATCATTTGAGAAGGGACTATATCGCCACTTAATTCTAATTCCAGCCAGGTTCCTCCTATAGTCAAAAGCCGGTTTTCATCTGTTGGTGGACTTAGCGCAAAAATTAACTCGAACTCGTCAATTTCTTGGTCATTAATTTTAGAATCGCGGAAATCGAAATAGAAATCTCCGTGAAATGAATCAAGTGTAAAACCTTGGGTCACCAAGTTATACCTAAAATTAAACTCAGAGGATTCAAAGTCTCCAAATGAATAAACTTGTGCAAAGTCTATGGTATTTGCCTCTCCGGAGAAGTTTAAAATTGGCTCATCTAATAAAAGATCCATCCACCCTGTACCGGAAAATGAACCCTCTCCTGCATACAGATTAAAAGATGGCTCAAAAAAGCCTTCGTCTATAACCCCTTCGAGTAACAATTTCTCTATATTTAAATCTTCTACAAATGAATTCGTAAAATCTAAAGTTACTGAAGCAGTAGCTGATCTATAATCTGTACCCTGCCCTTCAAGATTTAAGTCGCCATTTATTAGAGCTTTAGACAATCCCAGAGACGAATATATAGAGAGGTCAATCTCATCTAAAACTAAACTGAGATTATAAGCAGGCAATTCTTCACTTATATTTATAACTCCTAATAAATTCACTTCGCCTGAGGGAGAAAAAATATCCCATCTTGTTTCAAACTCATTGAAGTCCCCGTTTAAAAAACCTCTTACTGTTAGTTCTCCCAGTTCCTCGAATAAGAACGTTTCATCCAAAAGGCTCATCATTTTCAAATCGTTGGTATGAGCATTTAAAAATTCTATTTCAGCGGAATAAGAAATTATTTCTAAATCAAATGGATGTTGAACCATTCCATTTAATAAGGCTCTGCTATCCCCAAATTGAACATCTAAACGACTCAGCTCAGCCTCGGTCATTGAACCTTCAGCATTTAGTTCCACTGAAATTGGTAATAAATAGGGCTCAAGTACGGGCATAATATCCGAAAACTCTTGAGGGTTTATGTTCATGTCGTTAATCCTGAAGCGATAAGTTGCATTCTCAAGTTGTTCGCGAATATTTTCTCTAACCAAATGAATTCCATCAATTTCTAAATTAAATCGAAAAAGAGACTCATTAGATCGAAAAGTAATCCGGTTTAATTCAAAGAAGCGATCATCTGCATAAATTTGTCCACGAAATTGCCAGTCTTTATTTTTTAATTGAGGTGTTTGGAAAACAAAGTTTGAGAGATTAAAAAATTGTCGCTCCGGACTCAATTCCAAAGAAACAGAAGTATTGAGATTTTCGAAAAAAAACTCATCAGGAAGATCAAGCCCAACATCTCTGCCATTTAACTTTACCAGACCGTTACCATTCGTAACTACAAAACGGGATACCCGAAACCTTGGAATTCGGATTTCACTTCTTTCAGAATTTTCTTCCAAATCTATTGGGTCTTCCTCATCGTTGGCTCTGAATGCATTTAGCAAGTTATTCGACTCTTCATCTTCGTAAAACGTTAAATTCAAATGTGGTTGATTTAATACAGCAGAAGAAATTGTAAACTCCCTGCGTAGTAAATCCTGAATAGAAATTTGAATACTTACCGATTCAACTGAAAAAACTTCTTCTATAACATCGTTATGCTGATAGTTTAATTGAATATCTTGTAAAACAACTTGAAAAGGCAATCTTCCCGATAGCTCTCCTATTTGTAGCTCACTATTGTATAGAGAGTTAAAGTTATTTTCGATAGAATCTGCTATATATCTTTGAACCGGATTTAATTGAAGAGCTCCCCAAACAAGAACAGCAAACACCAATATAGTAACTCCAAGACTGATAACCAGAGTCCAAAAATATCGCCAGGTGTTATAAATCCACTTTAGTATCAAGAATGCGAATAAGCATCAGTTAGAATTAATCGGGTCTTCTCCCAACATTGAATTACCGTTTTTATATCCGGTACAATAGAAACGAACGGTTTCCCAAATTGTTTGAGTAAAACAAATCGTAATTCATTTTTTTTCTTTTTCTTATCGCTTTGCATCGCTTCTATTAAAGTTTCCGCATCGATATTTAAATGCTCCGGTAAAATCTGCATACTTGAAGCATGTTCTAACAATAAAGCCTCATTTACGTTTCCACCCATTTCTTCAGAAAGATAGCAAGCTGTAACCATACCAATGAATACAGCCTGACCATGCGCAATTTTTCCGTAACCTAGTACTTTTTCAATAGCATGAGCAAAAGTATGTCCAAAGTTTAAGATCATCCTATGACCGCTTTCTTTAGTATCCTGTGTTACCACTAACCCTTTAATTTTTACGCAACGTTGGATAATACTTTCCATTTGATTTTTATTTTCGCGTAAATCAAGCAAATTCTTACCATGTAATATCTCAAGAATTACAGGGTCTGATATAGCACCATATTTTAATATTTCCCCAAAACCGCAAATAAATTCCAAATCAGAAAGCGTATCGAGAACATCTATATCTGCGAATACACCTTTAGGTTGATAAAAACTGCCTATCAAGTTTTTACCGGTTGTATGATTAATACCGGTCTTACCGCCAATTGAGCTGTCAACCATGGCCAATAACGTAGTAGGAATGTGCACAAGTGGTAATCCTCGTAGTACAGATGACGCCACATATCCTGCTAAGTCGCCAACAACTCCACCGCCAATTGCAATAAGGGTAGTTTCTCTTGTTACACCTTCATTCAGGCAAAAATCAACTATTTGGTTAAACTGATTCACATTTTTAGATTCTTCACCGGCCGGTACTATGTAATCAAAGGTCTCATTAAAGCACGCTTTAAGGTTCTGAATTAATTCAGACTGTTTATCATTTACATTGGAATCAATAACAAAGATTGATTTATTTGTATCGTAATCTCTAATAAAAATTTTAAAGTTTTGTAGAATATCCAATCCTACAACTACATTATATTGTTCGCTTCCGTTTACTTTTATTGTCTGTTTATTGGCCATTTCTATCTAATAATTTGACGAGTTCTTTCGCTACTGATTCCGATGTTTGATTAAGCTTAGGTGTGTATATAATATCTGAACTGAAATATACATCCTTTCTTTTTTCAAAAAGTGCTTCAATTAGAGATTTCAGTTCACTACGGGTTTTAGGTGAACCATCTCTATTTAACAAAAGAGGCCTTTTTGTATTACCTTCAAGCCTGTTTAAAATCGTTTCTATTGGTGTATTTATAAAAACTGTCGTTGATTTTTTTATTAGGTCTTTATTGATATGAGGATTATGGAGCGTACCTCCACCTAAGGAAATAATTTTAGGATTTTGGGATAACAATGTATGTAGAAGATTAGCTTCTGTTTTCCTGAATGTATCTTCGCCTTGATCTTTAAAGATCTGTGGAATTGACTTACCTGCTTCACTGATAATCTCATTATCTAAATCAACAAATGGAATATTAGTCAGTTTTGCAATAGCTTTGCTCACTCGAGTTTTACCGGCTCCCATAAAACCTGTAACTAATAAATGTTTACTTGAATTCATTACTCAATCAATAATAGGTCTCAAACCAACTACTCATAATACTTATTTTCCGGCTCAATAGGTGGTACTAAAATAGTGTTTTCTTTATCAACTTTTGCGGCACCGGGTGCTCCACCCTTAGGTTTTCTCACAAACTTTCGACGAGTCCAAATAACAGGTACCAAACTCATGCCTTTACCTTTGGAAAACCATGCTGCCCACGATCCTACCGTTTCCAAAAGTGATAAATCCGGGTCGTGTAATACTTTATTCATACGAATTACTACATGAGACCCGGATACACCCCTCGCGTGCATCCAAATATCTTCTTTGTGAGATTGACGTAAAACTTCGTCGTTGCTCTTAGCATTTTTACCAATCCAAACTTCGTACTTACCGATCCTAATTATTTTAAAGGGTCTGGAATCGCTTGTATCTTCATTTGATGTATGTTTAGTAAAGAGGCTATTATTTTCATGTTCTTTTTTGAAATCTAACCATTGGTCTTTTGAGTCAATTTTTTGGACATCTTCCCGAAGATTCCGAATATCATCAAGTTCATTTTGAACTGATTCAGCATAGGCAGTAGCAACCTCATAGCTTCTCTCCGATTTCTTTTTTTTATCAAAATAATACTTAGCATTCCCGGCGATATCCAAGTCAGATTTAAGCTGAATCGTCACTTTTTCACCAGGATTATATAAATCATCTAAATCGATGGTATCTGTTTCAACATTTTTTAAATGGGCATTAGCAAGTAATATGTTACCATATTGCTCATACTGCTCTGCCCTTTCAAGACTTTTATAAGCATTTTCGGCTTGCTCAACTACACGGTTTAATCGATCATACTGCTTTTCCAGCTTTTTCTTAAAATCGGCTATTTCTTTACGAAAACGGAAGTCTGAGCGATCTTTGAAAAAGGCAACTCGAATAGCATCATTTATAGTATTGAATTTTTCGGCTTTTTCATCAGGGAATAAAGAATCAGGCAACAGAGAAAAACTCCCATCCGATAAAACCCTGAATTCCGGATTGTTTATCAGTATATCTTCAACTTTCAAAAAGAAATCCTGTATTTGCTCATCTTTCATAGAGTCTATATCATATAACTCAAAAAGCTGCCTAACGGAATCCCTGGGGATTTTAGGGAATGCCCTAAACACGCGTTTTAGTTTTGTACCTCTTGTTTCCGAAAAAATGGGTGGGTTAGACAGAAAGGGTTTTGGCTTGGATAAACCAACATTTTGAGCCGGATTTTTGAATGAATCCAAGATCTTGTTGTCTGCTACCAGCAGCACGTTCGGATCAGTCCCAAAAAGCCTGAATACTAACGATGATTGATCTTCAAACTCAAAATATATAAATCTGTCATTGGGGTCTAATTGAACATCTATTACTTTTTGACCTGATTTATCATCAAAAAAAGAAACGGAATTTTTCTTCTTTTCTGAAAGTCTGTTATCAAGAAAAAGTGCAATTCGGGTGGTATCCGATGAGAATGTAAGCTTAACGGTTTCATTTTGCGTATCAAAAAAAAGAAAAAGCAAGTTTTTTTGAAATGAAACGGCTTTAGAAAAAAAACTTCCAAACACTTTTGGTTTTAACTCTTCGTTCAAATATCTTAAAGCAAAATAAGCGTTCATGATTATTTTGTTCTGTATAAAAGCGCTTTTAGGTTAAAATTATTAATTATCATTGCGATACGACCAACTTATGCATTTTCCAATTTTTAATTCTATCGTCAATAAAATTAAAACTGAATTACAAATTCGTGGAATTGAAGCAACAAATTTTAAACAATGGAATGACACAAGCATTAACGCAACCGGACTCGAACTCATTTTGGATGTAACAGAATATGAAACCGGTATAAAAGAAGTTGTCATTAATTTTGATTGGGATTCATTCCGCGAAGTGAAATTAGCCAAAAACTTATCCGGTATGGATAAACATCCATTGCTTCAAAATAAAATGCTATCGTCTACAAGAGTAGCGCCAACAATTGATGTTGAGATATTATGGCGTTTTGATGAAACTCTAAACTCATCATCTATCAATGAAGCAGCTGACAATACACGGTTTAATTATGCTACTACCTGGATGAACTCCATCAACACTACCTTAAACAAATTAATACCAACAAATCAAACAATCACTCGTTGGCATTTAGAAATTCAGGAAAACGAAAATAGCAAGTATGTATCTTCCATGAATTTAATTAGTTATATCCAATATTCGATGAATAATTTATCAAATATTAATGAAGTACATCAATTTGTACACCATAAACTCACCTCAATATTTGATATGTCATCAAAGGTATTGGGAATTGCTAAGAAAACCCGCCCGGTGGCTGCTGCATAATTAAATGAAACGAAAAAAGCCCCGGTTATAGGGGCTTATTTCCAAGTTCAGCGAAGTAAAACTACTACTTCTTCTTATGTCTGTTTTTGCGAAGACGCTTTTTACGCTTGTGCTTGGCGATTTTAGCTCTTTTTCTTTTTTTTCCGCTTGGCATTAGAAATAAGGGTTTAATTTAAATTTCGATTGATGCTTCAGCTAATACACTATATATGAAATTAATTTCCTCGGTTGTATCAGCCAAATCCAAAGACTTGTTAATATAAGAAATACTTTCATCAATTTTACCCTTTTCATTCAAAATAACTCCGGAATACAAAAAAGATAAAAATGTAGGGTGTTCATGAGCTGATGCTAGCTCTAAGGAATTTAATGCAGCATCAACATCCCCAATGCTATATAAAAGTATTGCGTAGTCCGTTAATAAGCCTGGTATTTCAACTTGTTCAATAGCAATCTCAAAAGACTCTCTACTTTTATTCAGGTAAACAAGGGCTTCTTCCGGGTCCGGTAACGTTACAGCCCAACTGTAGAATAGAATTGCAGATTCCCACCAATCAGATGCTTCATCGTGCACTAGACCGATGTGCCTTACTGCTTCTCCTGCGGCATCAAACCTGCCAATTTGACGATATAGTAAATTTAGTTCTCCATAAAATGGGACAGCTTGCTCGTTATGTCCGATTTCTTCGAGTCTTTTCTCTATCTCATTTATTCTTTCTTGTACCTGATCCGTATTATCTATATCGATATGGGTATGAAAATCGAAGAAAGACTCTGTGTCTTGTTCGTGTGACAAAAAACCTGAACCGGGAACAGGAGATGGTCTTTGTACAGTTTGAGTGGCTTGGTCAGGTATTTGACTCTTCTCCTGAGAGTCTAAATAAATTACGCCGGCAAGTATTATACCGGCGACAATAACAAATAAGAAAATCCAGCGAAACATTATTCAGTTTTTTAGGAGTAAAGATACCGCTTAAAACAGCATGTTTACAACTCAAACTGCTAGTGATTCGCTAACGTCTTTCTTAAAGTCTTTAGATACTTTTAATACCGGAACATACTGTTCAGGTACAATTACTTCCTGGTTAGTTTTTGGATTTCTTGCAACCCTCTGGGCACGCTTAACAACTTTAAAACTTCCAAATCCTCTTAACTCTATAGTTTTACCTTCTTTCATGGCTTGAATTACAGTGTCTAAAAAACCATTTACAGCCGCTTCAGCTTCTATTTTTGCCAACCCGGTTGAAGAAGAAATTATGTCAACGATATCTGCTTTTGTCATTATATGTTTAATTTTTTTGAATGCTAATTAATGCTTAATGTAATAAAAAACAATAACTCATGGAGTGTTTATGAATTTATATTTTATCAAATCAATTTCTTGTTTCAATCGTTCCTCAAAAATTTTAAATCCATATTCATGTTTTAGAAAAATACCTTATACTTACAAAATGCTAAATCCGGGTATAAAATTTTTAATTTAACTTAATTCACAAATGGAAAGATTCGAAGAGTTTATTGCTTTATTAGAGACCTATGTATGGAGCTTTCCCGCCAATGTTTTGGACGGTAATGTTCTCCCCCTCATTGTAATGGTTATTCTGGGTTTTGGGATTTTTATAACTTTACGTCTCGGCTTTATACAACTTGTACAATTTAAACATGCGCTTCAAGTATTAAGTGGTAGATATGATAACCCTGATGACGAAGGTGATATCAACCATTTTCAGGCATTAAGCACGGCTCTTTCCGCAACAGTTGGTGTTGGTAATATTGCCGGAGTTGCTCTTGCTATACACATTGGTGGACCCGGCGCTCTTTTTTGGATGTGGATTACTGCTATCTTTGGTATGGCAACAAAATACACCGAAAGTGCACTTGGTGCTCATTTTAGAATTAAAAACGAAGACGGCACCGTAAGTGGTGGTCCTATG